>JBGPUH010000010.1:0-20691 GCA_041491025.1 Methylomirabilis sp. (SeqCode) | reverse complement strand
CTGGAGGGGCAGGTCCAGAGCTGGCAGCAGGAGGCGGAGCGGCACGCGCAGACCATCGCGGCGCTGCACGACTCGCTCGCCCAGCACGAGACGGCCAAGGCGTGGCTGCAGGGGCAGGTCCAGAGCTGGCAGCAGGAGGCGGAGCGGCACGCGCAGACCATCGCGGCGCTGCACGACTCGCTCGCCCAGCACGAGACGGCCAAGACGTGGCTGGAGGAGCAATCCCGGAACTGGCAGGCGGAAGCAGAACGGCGGGAGCAAACCATCGCGGAGCTGCGAGCATGGAACGCGCAGTTGCAGACGGCCAAGGCGTGGCTGGAAGGCCAGGTCCAGAGCTGGCAGCAGGAGGCGGAGGGGCGCGGGGAGGCCCTCACCACGCTCCGCGACTGGGTCGCCCAGCTCGAGACGGCCAAGGCGTGGCTGCAGGGGCAGGTCCAGAGCTGGCAGCAGGAGGCGGAGGGGCGCGGGGAAGGCATGCGCACGCTCGAGCGGACCCTCGAGGAGCAGCGGCAGGTGGTGGAGCACCTGCAGCAGCACGCGGCCGAGTTGGCAGGCGACCGGCAGCGGCTGGAGGCAACCCTGCGCCGCCTGGAAGCACACCCCTGGACGCGCGTCGGCCGCTGGCTGCGCCTGCTCAGTCCCCGCTCGTCAACTGCGGCCGCCGAAGGGCGCGGCGGCGCCGACCGGTGAGCGGGTCAGCCATGGAGGAGCAACGAACACCGAGGGAACCGGTGCGGATCGATCGGGCGTTCGCGGAGCTGGCGGCCCCGCCCGAGCCCTGGGGGCCGGCCGTCACCATCGTCACGCCCTTTTATAACATGACGGAGTTCATCGGCGAGACGGCCGAGAGCGTCTTCCGCCAGACCTTCCGCGACTTTGAGTGGCTCATCGTCGATGACGGGTCCACCGATCCCCACGCGGGGGAGGTCCTCGATGCGCTGGCGCGTCGGGATGGTCGGGTGCGGGTCCTCCACCAGGCGAACGCGGGCCCCGGGGCCGCCCGAAATCGGGGCTTCCGCGAGGCCCGTGGCCCCTACGTGGCCCAGCTCGACGCCGACGACCTCCTCGCGCCGACCTTCCTGGAGAAATGCCTCTGGTTCCTCGACACGCACCCGCACTGCGCGTGGGCCCACACGGCGACGATCGGCTTCGGAGAGCAGGACTATCTGTGGCTGAAGGAGTTCAACCGCGAGGAGCTGCTGAAGGAGAATTTCTTGGTGGTGACCAGTGTGGTGCGCCGCGACGCGCACGTGGCGATTGGCGGGTACGACGAGGTGATCCGCTACGGGCACGAGGACTGGGATTACTGGCTCCGGATGGTCAAGCACGGCTTCACAAGCAAGGCCATCCCGGAGTACCTGTCCTGGCATCGGCGACGCGCCGACGCCCGGTTCGCGGAGACCGAGGGCGACCCGGCGCGTAGACACGCGTTCACAGACCTCATGCGCCGCAAGCACGGCCGCCTCTACAGCGAGGCGCTGCCCCCGCTCCCCGACCCGCCCGCGCCGCCGCCCTACCCACTGGTCAATGACGGGCTGCCGTTCCTGAACCGCCACCCGGCGGACGACCGCGCCGGCGTGCTGTTCATGTGGCCGTGGCTGACCATGGGGGGGGCGGATAAGTTCAACCTCGACCTGCTGCGCGGCCTCGAGCGCGCCCGCTTCCGCCCGTACGTGGTCACGACGCTGCAGAGCGAGCACCCCTGGGCGGACCGCTTCAGCGAGCTGACGCCGGAGATCTTCCACCTCCCGAACGTCCTCCCCGTGGAGGATTGGCTGCGCTTCCTCGTCTACCTCATCCGCAGCCGCGACATCGCCCTGCTGTTCCTCTCGAACAGCGAGTACGGCTACCTCTGCGCGCCCGTGCTGAAGCGGCTCTTCCCCGACCTGAAGCTGATCGATTTCGTCCACATGGAGGAGATGCACTGGAAGGGCGGGGGGTATGCCTACGCGTCAATGGTGGTGGCCCCCTTCCTGGATCGGAGCCTCGTCAGCTCGCAGCACCTTGTGGACACGTCCACCAGTGAGTTTTTTCGCGACCCGGACAAGGTCCATCGGGTCTACACGAACATCGACGCGGAGGAGGAGTTCAACCCGGCCCGCCTCCCCGCGGGCGTCCTGCGCCGGGAAGTCCGCTGCCCCCCCGGGGTCCCGGTGCTCCTCTACATCGCGCGTATCTGCGAGCAGAAGCGGCCCCGGGCCCTGCTCGAGATCGCCCTGCGGCTGCGGGAGCGCGCGGCGGCCCCCTTCCACCTGTGGGTCGTGGGGGACGGGCCGGACCTGCCCGACATGAAGAAGCTGGCCTATCGCCTCGGCCTCGCGGACACCTGCGTCTTCTGGGGCAGTCGGCGGGACACGGCCCAGTTGTACCGGGACGCCGACATCTTCCTGCTCCCGGCGACGTGGGAGGGGATCGCCCTGACGCTCTACGAGGCGATGGCCATGGGGCTGCCGGTCGTCGCCTCGGACGTGGGGGGCCAGCGGGAGCTGGTGACGCCGGAGGCGGGCGTCCTCATCCCGCCGGGCGGGCCCGGGGAGATCGACCGGTTCGTGGACGCCCTCCTGCCCCTGCTCGAGCGCCCCGCGCTGCGGCGGCAGATGGGGCACGCGGGGCGGGCGCGCGTGCGGGCGCACTTTCCCCTCGCCGCCATGCTGGCGGCCGTCACGGCGCACCTCGTCGAGGCGGTAGAGGCCAAGGGGGACCCCCTCGCGGCGGGGGCCTGGCCCCTGGCGCTCGACCGGTACAGCCAGTGGCTGGAGACGCAGCGCCTGGAGCCGGTGTCCCACCGCATCTGGCAGGCGAAGCTGTACCACGAGAACCGGGCCCAGGAGCTGGAGGAGCACATCGCCCGCCTCACGGGGATCCTCTCGCTGCCCAGCAGCATCA
Source organism: Methylomirabilis sp. (SeqCode) (assembly GCA_041491025.1). GTDB lineage: Bacteria > Methylomirabilota > Methylomirabilia > Methylomirabilales > Methylomirabilaceae > Methylomirabilis. Next base: position 17,805 of record JBGPUH010000010.1, on the reverse strand, counting down.
GCCCGGAGCACCGCGAGCGAATTGTGGTGGCCCTCGCCGTCGAGCAGCTCGTGGCCAAGATCTATCGGTCCCCGATCTGGAAAGGCATCACCCGCCGCCGCCGCCTGAAGCGAATGCTCTTGAAGCTGCTCGGTCTCAGGGGACCCGAGGAGAGGATTCCTGCCCCATGACCGGCGCTGCGGCTAGTGTGGTGATCCAGAAATTCGTTGACTATTTCTGCACACGATATGTGCCGTTCGTTACCCCTCTCCCCCACATGTGGGAGAGGGGATATGGTTGCCCGAATGTCTGAGTCAGGACACTGGCGGTCCGGTGCCTTTCGATGATTCGAGAGGACGCAGGGGAGTGTACGGTGAGACCATCTTCACCTCCGACAACCGACCGGAACAAGATTCTGGTCTTTCGCTCGTCCAATGTGTATCAGACGGCTAGGGCCCTCGACTATCTTCGGGCCAAGTGTCCGGCGGCCGAGATCACCCTGTTCTCGCCACCTCAGCAGATGGAGTATCTCTCCGGCCATTCGCACATAGACAGGCTGCGGATCTACGATAACGCCAAGAGAGGGGCCTGGAAAGGCGCCGTCGGCCTGATCTTGGAGCTGCGGAAGGAGCGATTTGACGAGGTGGTGGTCCTCTGCCCGGCTCCGTTCAAGGTGAGCCATCTCTCCGAGGTCATTCTGTTCTCCCTCTTCATCCCGGCCGAGCGGCGGATGCTCATTGATGGGAGGTTGCGCGAAGCCGACCTCTCCCTCGTCCAGCAGACGAGGGCGGTGATCGATAGCATGATCGTTGTGCTCCTCTCCGTGATCGCCAAGCTCGGCACCCATCTCCTCCTTGCCCTCTTGCCCCCCCCCGACGAGGGTGACGGGGCCCTTCGACGATCGGGCAAGCCCGCTCGGGTGGCGATCCTCGTCCCGGTCCTCCCTGATATCTCTCATACCTTCGTGTATCGCGAGGTCCTCGCGATGCAGCAGCACGGCGCCGGCTTCGATGTGATCGCGCTGGAGGAGGGCGACTATGGTGTCCTCCATCCCGAGGCGAAAGAACTCCTGAAGACGGCGCGCTTTGTCCCCAAGGTCTCTTTCAGCAGGTATCTGCTGTACTACCTCTCGTACCTCCTGTGCTCCCCGCGACGCATGGCGCAGCTCATCCAGTCGTATCTCCCCTACTCTCAGGGCGACAAGCTGTTCTTTCTCCGGTTCGAACACTTTCACAGCTTCCTGCATCCCATGCAGTCGCTCTCCCTTGCGAGGTTGCTGAAGCAACGGGGCATCGGCTATATCCACGCCTATGGCGCGACGTATCCAGCGACGCGGGCCATGGCTGCCGCATCGCTCCTGAGGGTTCCGTTCAGCGTCAGCACGTTTGTGGACTTCGACCGCACATCCGAATTCAGGATGATCGTAGAGAAGCTCAACAAGGCCAGGTTCGTTGTGGCGACGACCGATTACTGCACGTCCCGGCTCATCGCCATGACCACAGAGGCGTTCCGCCATAAGATCCATACGATCCTGTTGGGGATCGATCCGGACTACGGGATCAATCGAATGCAGCATCCGGTTCAAGCCGGCCCGGTCATCGTCTCCGTCGGCCGATTCGTCGAGAAGAAAGGGTTTGACTACCTCCTCAAGTCGGTGGCCTTGCTGAAACAGCGTGGCCTCTGCCCCAAGTGCATCATCATTGGGGATGGCCCGGAGAGGCCGAGGCTCCATGCGATGGTCAAGGCTCTTGACCTGGGTGATTGCGTCACCTTCACTGGGGCGCTCCCCAACGATGAGGTGCTGGAATATTTCGGATCGGAGAACATCCTGGTCGCCCCCTCCATCTATGCGAGGGATGGAGAGCGGGATGGGATTCCAACCGTCCTCATGGAGGCGCTGCTCTGTGACATGCCGGTTGTCTCGACATGGATCTCCGGCATACCGGAGCTGATCGAAAACGGGCTGAATGGCATCCTGGTCCCTCCGAGGGACGAAGGTGCCCTCGCCGAGGCCATTCAGGAGCTTCTTGAACACCCGGGCCTTCGGAAAGAGTACGGCTACAGGGGAAGGGAGAAAGTTCGTGCGGTGTTCAACGTGCGCCACAGCAGCCTGAAGCTCTGGTCATTGATCAAACGGAACTCCGCAGGTTCCACCTCTGCAGGCCACGGCGCTCCGGACGCGAGAAGATGATGAGGGCGACAAATGAAGCCTTCCTCCGGGGTCTAGGATCTGATTTCAAGCATCTCTCGACTTCTCCACGGTCACCTCGCCTCCATACAGTTCGCTGCCTCGGCCGAGTTCCGGGCGATCCAGCACCAATGGTGTCCGTGACGACATCCCGTCTCACGCTGCAGAGCCATCTCCTTTAGGGACAGGGACCCCACGCGATCCCAGCCAGGTTCAGATTGGCAGATCAGGTGTTGCGAGGGGCGGTTTTCACGCGCTACCAACAACATGAAACAAATCTCTTGACATTGAGTGTGAATTGGAATAGGAGTATGCCGACGTAGCCCCACGCTGGGGTGGGGTGTGCATTGGAGAGTAGTCCAGTCGTTTCCTTACCAATTGAAGAAGCGGAATTGCGGCCTTGAGATCATGCGTGAGAACGGTTCTTGTGGCCTACATAGATTCGGGATACAATCGCTGCTGCTCAGAAACGCCGCGGGCGGCAAGGAGGAAGCCGTGCGAAAGTTGATGCTGGTGTTGGTCGGGTTTCTCGTAGTGATGGGGATCCTGCTCGGGCATCACCCCAGCGAAGCGGCGGACACCTGCAACGTCAACGGCACCTACGTTCTGAGCGGATTAGGTGAGGCGGGGGGCTTTCTGGAGGTGCTCGGAGCCCTGGTCTTCACTCCGAATCCTGGCGGCTGTAGCCTCGATGGGACCGTGGGAGGCTCTGTCATAATCCGGCACCAAGGCCTGCCTGCAACCACGTTTACACCGCCGGCCGGCAGCACCTATTCCGTGAATTCTGGTGGGCTTCTCACGGTGACCGTCCCAGGCGTCATCAACTTGATTGGGTTCTTTGCCCTGGAAGAATTCGGCGGAACTCCCAACTTTACTGCCAACTCTATCCACGCGATTGTAAAAACTGATGACCCCCAGGTGCTTGGCGTGACTATGACGCGAACCCCGCCGTTTGGGCTGGAGGCAGGGCCCGCGGGACCCACCGGCCCGGACGGGGCAACAGGGCCGCAGGGCATCCAGGGGCCACAGGGCATCCAGGGGCCGACGGGAGCCAACGGGACAAACGGGACCAACGGGACCAACGGGGCCAACGGGGCCACGGGGCCGACCGGCCCCACCGGTGCGACCGGCGCGACCGGCCAGCCCGGTGGCGCGATCACGATCGCGTACAACTTTAGCACCACTTGTTGTCTTGACGTCGAGCCCGGCAGCGGCAACCTCCGTCTCGATAACGCCACGCAGCACTCTGCGACTGCCATTCGCACAAGCGTCTTCGATTCAGCTGGCACGGACTGGACCACGGTGCTGGCTAACCTGGATGCCTCGACGAACACCGTGAAGGGAGAGGTCCGTCTCACGAAACTGACCGATACGACCAAATGGCTCACGTTTGACCTGACGGCGAGGGCGCTCCATGGAAGCCATTTCGACCTCACCGTGGCGAATACAGGATTCAGTCAGGTGAATCCGTTTGCGAACGGCGATGCGATTCTGTTTCAGTTCACACGGACGGGTGATGCTGGCACGCCCGGCGGCCCGACGGGGGCGAGCGGCCCGACTGGGGCGACGGGCGCTACAGGTGCAACCGGCCCGACCGGCGTGAGCGGCGCGACCGGTGTGAGCGGCGCGACCGGCGTGAGCGGCGCGACCGGTGTGAGCGGCGTGACCGGCGCGACCGGCCCGCAGGGCGTGACCGGCGTGAGCGGCGCGACCGGTGTGAGCGGCGCGACCGGCGTGAGCGGCCCGACCGGTCCCACGGGTGCGACAGGGGCCACTGGTGCGACCGGCGCGACGGGGGCGACGGGCGCTACGGGCGTGACCGGCGCGACGGGGCCGAATGGCCCCTTTGGTATGTTCTCGGGCGGATCAGGTGCCACCAGCCTAAGCGTAACCGTGACTGAGTTCCTTGCTGTCCAGGGTATCTCAACCCCGGCTGCGGTGGAAACCAGTGTTTCAACGCTTTCTCCAGGCGCCGCCTGCACAGCACAGAATCTGAGTGTGCTGCTGTCGGCCGCGCCAGGCGCGGGCGTCACAAGGACATTTACCGTAAGGGACGATGGGTCCGGCAGCACCCTTGTCGCTAACTGTGGCCCCGCGGACACCACGTGTATCAGCAGTACCACGCCGGTAATCAGTGCGGGCTCGGTGATCTCGCTCGAATCCCTCGTTACCGGTGGTATAGCCAATGCGACAACCGTTAAGTTCGGCTTCGAGTGCCGACCGTAAGCTAGCCTCGATCGACGAAAAAGCCCTCCGGCGGAGACCCGCCGGGGGGCTTTTCTCTTTCTTGTAGCTTGGCCTCATCGGGACGGTGCACCTAATCTGTCGGGGCGGTTGATAAGAAGCGAACGAACATGAGTGGAGTAACACCCAGCGAATTCCCCGCCTAAAGCTCCCTCCTCCTCGCCGCGATCCTCGTGGCGCTCGTCCTGGGAGCGCTTCACGTCATCGTCAAGCATCCGCATTGACATTCACGTACTTGAATGCTAGTGCGGTGACTCTCAAATTCCTTTACACATTCCGTTAACCCTGAGCTTGTCGAAGGGTGCGTATTTTGGGCTTCGACAGGCTCAGCCCGAACGGGTTTCTTGTTAAGCTATTTCTGAGTCACCACACTAGAGTGCGCTTGGAGGTGAGGCAGCTATGCGGACGACAATCGAAATTTTTCACTTCGCGGCCCATATCTGTTAGAGTAGTTCAGAGTCATTCTGCGAGTCGGAATGAGCAGAGGGTTCAAGGAGGAATTGCGCGATGAAACTCCCGATCATTTTAGAAGGAAACAGACGGGACGGGTATACGGCGACCTGTCCGGCGCTTCCAGGCTGCATCAGTGAAGGCGACACACGGGAAGAAGCCATCAAGAATGTCAGGGAAGCCATCAGGCTGTATCTTCGGGCGGTCACGCGGGAGCACGTGGTACAGAAGAAACTGAAGACATCAAAAGAGTTGGAGGCACTTGAGGTTGCGGTGTAATGTCCCGCCTGCCTCGGGTCTCCGGGAGGCAGGTTATTCGAGCGCTTCTGCGGGCTGGGTTCGTACAGTTTGATCAAGAAGGTAGCCATATCTATCTGCATCGGCGAATAGGTGACCATTTTACTCACCGCGTGACCGTTCCTGTCCACGGCAAGCGGATACTCAAACCAAAAACGCTCAAATCGATACTCAAGGCCTCCGGCCTGACCGTCGCTCGGTTCGACGATCTCCTTCACGGTTAGACTCGACCCAAGAGTTCTCTTGGTGGTCCGCATGGCGCTCCTCCTGGGAGCGCCTCACGTCATCGTCATGCATCCGCGTTGACATTCACGTACTTGAATGCTAGAGTGCGCTTGGAGGTGAGGCAGCAATGCGGACAACGATCGAATTGACGGACGACCATCGGGCAAAGCTCCTGGTGCTGGCCGCGAGGCGACGTCTCCGCGGGTTCTCGGCCCTCATTCAAGAAGCGCTGGAGCGCTACCTGGAGGAGCCGTCCAACGGGGGTCGGACTCAGGCGGGAGCGAAAGCGGCTCGGTCCGCCAGGAAGATCCGGGCTCGAATGACCGAGACTGAAGCCGAGCAGATGCAGCGGCGCATCGACGAGCTCTGGAGGCGATGGCGGTAAGATTCGTCCTGGACACTGACGTCTTGATCGACCTGATCGCGGGGCGCGAGCCGGCGGGGACGGTCATCCCGGCGCTGCTGGAATTGGAGGTTGCCGGCACCACGGCGATCACCGTCTACGAGCTGCATTCGGGCGCGACGCAGTCACATCATCGACGAGCCCTCGACGCGTTCCTGTCCACCCTCACGGTGTTTCCCCTGGATGCCCAGTCGGCGCGCCACGCCGGAGCCGTTGATCTGTCTCTGCGCCGGAAAGGCCGGCCGATCAATCCGGGCGATAATCTCATCGCCGGGATTTGCCTGGCCCATAACCTGGCATTGGTCACCCGAAATCTTCGCCACTTCCGACAAGTGCCCGAGCTGAAGGTTCTCGCCCTGGAAGACATCACTGTATAAATTCCTCGTCACCGTCTATGTCCCGCGGGAGCCGAAGTGGCGCGACCCACGGACGAGGCGGCGAGGAGGGGTGAGGGAATTCGGTGTCGCTTGACCGACTTGCGAAGTCCGCCCGGATCGACCGGACGGTTGAGGTGCCTGTCAAGATCTTTCAGAGAGCCGTTGCCTGACCCGCATTGGGTCTACCCCATCGCACACATATGGCCGACATAGAGCGGAAGAAAATCTCCGCCTGAAGCTCCCTCCTCCTCTCGGCGGTCCGCATCACCCAGTGTAGCCCATCCAACGCGTCCTTATACGAATTCCGAAGCCGTCATTCCCGCGAAGCTTGTCCCCGCATGCGTTAAGCGGGGAGCGGGAATCCAGCTCAAGAAAACTGGATTCCGGGTCAAGCCCGGAATGACCATCACAGGACAGGGACGCTCGACGCACTACATCAGGTCGGGGGCGCCGACCGACAGATAATCGTCATGCGCCCGCATGGACACTCACACCCATGGCCCCCAAGCCGAATCAGCCCGGGGGCCATCGGTTTCATGCGGCGTCGAGGGGCCTGCATCTTGCCATGACCCTCACGTCCCAGGCGGCGACAGTCTCGCATCATCTCAGGCGTGCCGGTCGCCCCTTCCCGGCGGCCGCGAACTTCTTCCTCCTTTCCGCCTTTCCTGAGCCATCCTGGGCCGAACCACTTCCAAAGGCTGATACCGTGAGCCGTTACCGTCCTTCGCGAATGCAGATTCACGTGGAGCGAGAAGCGATAGCATGTTATGATGAGGGGTATCACGATGAGCGTTCAACAGCACACCGTTGGCCGTACGAGCTCCCGGATCAAGCGGCCCCAGCCACTCAACGCGTGGATACGCGGCGGCGCGTCGGAGCCGGCATGACGCAACAAGCCAGGACCATCCGCATCCTCCCACTCACGGACCACGCAACCGATCGCGATCTCCCCACCACCACCCCGGCCGAGCGGCTGGCCATGATGTGGCAGCTCACCCTCGACGCCTGGGCCTTCACGGGAGCCTCCGATGCTCAATCCAGACTTCAAAGACATGTTGTCCGCCTTGTGCGGCGAGGGGGTTGAGTTCTTGATCGTGGGCGCATACGCGCTCGCCGCTCACGGACGTCCCCGCGCCACGGGCGACCTCGACATTTGGGTCCATTGCACTCAAGAGAATGCGCAGCACGTTTCGCGCGCGTTACAGCGCTTCGGCGCTCCAATGCAGGGGATGACCGCGGAAGACCTCAAGACGCCCGGCGTGGTCTTGCAGATCGGTGTTGCCCCCTGTCGCATAGATCTGATGACATCCATTGACGGCGTGGAGTTCCGTGAAGCGTGGCCCCACCGCATCACTATCACGGTCGAAGACCTCAGGATTCCAGTCATCGGCCGTGCGCATCTGATCCAGAACAAGAAGGCGGTCCGACGTCCCCAGGACTTGGCCGACGCTGCCTGGCTTGAGAGCTCACCCACCACATGAGGTGCCTCGCCGTCTCATGCACGTAGTCCGCTAAGGAGGCGCTCACGCGAAGGTGGACAGCGTCCCTCCGTCATTGCGAGGGAGCCGCGGGAATGACGACACCCGTGTCATTGCGAGGGAACGGAGTGACCGCGGCAATCTCGGCCCTTGGGTCGCAAACTGGACCCATATCGTTGCCGCTAGTGCGACAATTGGACGGGTCACTGCATCAAGTGCAAGAACGACTTCGGCTTATGTCCCGCCATATTTTCCGCCATGGTGCCTTCGCCTTCATTCTGTATAAGCCGGGCGCTTGTTGACGGGCCGGATGCCGATCCTGCTGCTGTCTCCTTTAGCGTATGACAGCATGGGAGGCGATGATTCTATTCACCTTGATCTTGCCGGCGCTTTTTTCGGCCTGTGCGAGGTCATACTCCATCTGCATGCTAAGCCAGATCTCCGGGCTGCTGCCGAAAGCCTTGGAAAGCCGGATGGACATTTCCGGGGAGATTCCGGCCTTCTCGTTCACGAGGTTGTTGAGGGCCTGTCGCGTCACGCCAAGACGTTCCGCGGCTTCTGTGACGGTCAAGCCGAGCGGCTCGATGCATTCCTGTCGGACAATTCTGCCGGGATGCGGGGGGTTCTTCATGCGCATGGCGCATTCTCCTTTCTGCTTCCTAATGGTAATCGATCAAATCAACATCACAGGCGTTGCCTTCCTCGAACCGGAAGATGACACGCCAGTTTGCTTGGACAGTCACGCTCCAGAAGGCTTTCAGGTTGCCTTTGAGGCGGTGTAGTCTGAAGCCAGGCAGGTCCATGTCTTCAGGCCCCCGGGCACGATTCAAAACAAAAAGGATGTTTTCTACCTTATAAACCTGGTCCGGGCGGATGCCTTTGGCCTCACCCTTGTGAAACAGCTTTTTCAGCCCGTTATGCCTAAAAGTGTCGATCACGGCTCAACGTAACATGAATAGTGACAAGTGTCAATTGTCTATTTGGGTAAGGAGGGACTGGGGACATGGGTAACACCTGCAGCTCCACGACTACCTCCATGCTCGATGACCCCCACCGCGGGAATACGTTCCCATCGCTCTGGGCCGGGTCCCGGCTCACAGCCCCTCACGATCACGCGCCGTTTTCCAAGAGCGACAGCGGCAGGGGGTTTCGCATTCCTTCGCAGTGACACCCATGCATCCGGGTGGTAGAGTGCGCTGGGACATGCGCCTGCCATGCGGGCCACGATCGACGTGACGGACGACCGTCGGTCCGGGCTCCCGGCGCCGCCGGCCATTTTCGCCTAGTGCTTAATTGCAAAAATTAGCGCAAATAAATTGTCATACCCGCCCCCGATCGGAGTCGAGGGCAGGCTCCAGCGGGTATCCAGCAAAATCAATGGATTCCCGCTTAAGGACTGCGGGAATGACGTTACGTGTATTATGGCAATTAGGCACTAGAGGGGGTGAGGAAGGGAGAGAGAAGGTCGGACCGACGCGCTGGAGCTCGCTTCTGCTGGCGGCGATTCTCGTCGCCTTGGTCGGGGGTGCTTGACGACGAGAATGAGTTGGGCTAGAGTGATGTACCGCATGTGGCACATGAGGAGACGCGATGAAGACATTTACCGCAACCGAAGCGCGCCGCGAGCTCTTTACCCTGGTCAAGCGGTCGGTCCGTAGGCACGAGCAGTTTCGGATCACGCACAAGGAGGGTGACGCGGTGCTCCTTTCGCAGGAGGATTTCGAGAAGCTGCTGGAAACCCTGAAGCTTCTCGCTACCCCCGGTCTGCTCAAGAGCGTTCGCCGAGCGCGTCGGGAGATCGCCCAAGGTGAGACCTACTCGTTATCGAAATCATTGCCCGGAACCCATACGAAGGCAAGAAATTGCTCGGCGATCTTGCAGGAAGCTGCGCCGATCGGCTGAGCGACAAAGACCGCGTCGTGTGTAGCCTGGATGAGGAACGCCGGATCATCTACATCGAGCGGGCAAGAACGCACTATGGATATGACCGACGCAGCGCCCAAGAAGGCTTTCAAGTGGAGCCAGCTCCTCCTGGCGGCGATCCTCGTGGCGCTCGTCGGAGGGGCCTTTTGGCTCAAGACCAGGCCAAAGCTGCCCGTCAGCAGCACGGCGGATCGCTCGGAGTCCACAGAGGCGCTCTTCGCCCGCGGCATCCAGGCGCATAACGCCCAGCAGTACGACGCCGCGATGGACCTCTACCATAAAATCCTTCAGCGCGACCCAGCCCATGCGCAGGCTCACTACAACATCGGCCAGATCTACAATGTCAGAGGGCAAAACAGGGAGGCCCAATGGGAGTATGAGGCTGCCCTGCGGGGCAACCCCCAGTCCCTCGACGCCCGGCTCAATCTTGGGGTCGTCCTGTACCGGCAGCGCCAGTTCGCCGCGGCCGCCGCGGCCTTCAGACAGGTCCTTCAGGCTTCTCCCAAACATGCTCAGGCTCTCTTCGACCTCGGGATTACGTTGATCGAGCTGGGTGAGAACGACCAGGCGATCCGTTGGCTGACGGCGGCTGTTCGGCAGGAGCCGAAGAAGGCGGACCCCCAGTACTATCTCGGCTTGGCGCTCCAGAGAAAGGCGCGTTTGGCCGAGGCGAAGGCAGCCCTCCAGAAGGCGCTGGAGCTCAACCCCAAGCACGCTGACGCCTTCCTCGCGCTGTCGAAGGTGTACCTGGCGCAGGGGGAGCGGCGCCTGGCGCAGGAGGCGCTCTCAAAGGCGGCCGAGCTGAATCCCGCCCTCATAACGTCCCCACAGAGGAAGCAGGGGAAGTAGGGGGCGCGCCTGCTGGCAACTAATAGTCATGCGCCCGCATTGACACTCACACACATAGCCCCCAGGCCGATCGTGCCTGGGGGCCATTGCTTTATGGTTTGATGGCCTCACGGGTGACACCGAACCGTTCGAGGTGAGCCCTTCGAGACGGCCCTGCGGGCCTCCTCAGGCCGAACGGAAGGGGGGGATTGCCGCGCTCCCGTTGGTCGCTCGCAATGACGGTCTCTCGGAAAGGAAGGATGGCTTCGTTGCGCTCGCGATGGCGAGAGGTTGGGTTGAAACCCCGCCACGGACTTTCATGCCCATGGGCGTGCCGAAGGCACATGAGGTATTGCGAGGAGCGAGACTCCTCGCCTGTCCTGAGCCGCGCCGAAGGGCCCGTCATTGCGAGGCCGACACAATCGGCCGAAGCAATCTCAAGGCTCGGGGCAGGCCCCGCAATCTCACAAGGAATGGGATTGCTTCGCTAGGCTCGCAATGACAGGAGCGGGGTGTTGTCGCGTGGTGGTTAATCTCCCCTCCTGCTCTTGGAATTCACGACACCTTGCCGTTTGCCTCACAGTCTGATAGAGTAGTGTCACACGCAGGAGGGGAGAATCATGCCAATCATCACCTTGCCTCAAATTCTCCGCGACAAGCTGGGCGACGACGGTGCCCAGGCACTCGTGGAGCTGCTCAACCAGGCCGATGGGCAGACGAAGGTGGACGTCTTGACCGTCGTAGAGGAGAAGTTCGAGCGGCGACTGATCGAAGAGATCAGCAAGCTTGATATCAAGATTTCCGAAACGAAGGCCGATCTCATCCGCTGGATGTTCGTGTTCTGGATGGGGCAGATCGGAGCCCTCCTCGGTATCCTCTTCGCCTTCTTCAGAAAGTAGCCTCTTCCACCAGAGGTTTCCCCATCCTGCCCGTCCCCTTCATCCCGGCCTCCTCCCCAAAAGGGAGACTGGACTGTCATTGCTTAGAAAGTCCCCCTCGGCGTCATTGCGAGGAGCAACGCGACGAAGCAATCTCGTACTGAAATTGCAGTGGGATTGCCGCGCTCCCGTTGGTCGCCCGCGATGACGGTCTCTCGCAAAGGAAGGATGGCTTCGCGGAGTGCGTGCTGAACACATTCGCTTCGCTCAGTGTAGACTCCGTGAATGTGCTCGCAATGACCGGAGGGGGAAAGGTTCACAGGCAATGCCTTCTCCCCACCGGGGAGAAGGTCAGGATGAGGGGTGGTATTGGGGCGGTTGGGCTACAGGGTAAAGCCGGCCTTCTGGGCGTCGTCGTGGAACATCTTGACGGTGTCGAGAGAGTACGCTTGAAGATCCTTATCGACCAGGAACCTCATCTTCCAGTGAGCAAGGGCAATTCACGCGCCTGGACAGCTTCAGCAGCATAGCGAAGCGCTTCGCGGATGTCTTCACGTTGCAGGTCCGGGAAGGCTTCCAGGATCTCATCCTCGGTCATGCCATCGGCTACCATGCTGATCACCGTGGCAACAGGAATGCGCAGACCACGAACGCAGGGCAGACCATCCATCTGATGAGGGTTGACGGTAATGCGTGTGAAGGGCATCTCACGTACCTCCTTCAATAGGCAACAGCTCGGGTCCCAATCTGCCAGGCAACCGGCCACGTCCCCGGCGACGCGACCCTGCTCTGCCTCTCACTGTACATGACGAGTCACACTGTGTCAATCGAGTCTCCCATGGTGTTTGGGAACGTGGTGACTCCACAAAGGGTTTCTTCCTGATTCGCTCGTTCATTCGGATTCCTAATAGAAGGGTGGTGGGACCATGTCCCCTTGACGCGATTGTTCCGCCCCTATATGTTGCCCACCACTCGATGGCAAGGGACGCTAAGGCATGCTTTGTGGCGACGCGAGTGCCACTCCTGATGACGCATCGAGCATCGTGTCATTGTGAGCACGTTCGTCCGTTCAGTCTGAACTCCGCGAGGAACCTCAACAGGATTGCGGAGCCTGACTGCGTGCCGGATTGCTTCGCTGCGTTTGCAATGACGGGAAAGGAAAGGGTTCACAGGCAATGCCTTCTCCCCACCGGGGAGAAGGTCAGGATGAGGGATGGTATTTGGTGCGGTTGGGCTAAAGGGTAAAGCCGGCCTTCTGGGCGTCGTCGTGGAACATCTTGACGGTATCGAGAGAGTACGCTTGAAGATCCTTATCGACCAGGTGTAGCTTTCTCAGGATGTCATGTGTCGCGGTGATGATGTGGCAGCCGATGGCATCGGCGTGAAAAATGTTGAGGAGTTCACGCGGACTGGCCCAGATCAATTCAATGTTCGGGTACACCCGCAGAAGCTCAACAGCCGCGGCCATGTGGGGCACCGGGTCCCGGCCTGAATCCGCAATGCGTCCGGCAAAGATTGACACACAGGCAGAGGGTCCTTCCGCCAGCGCAGCGCTGATGTCGCGCACCTGCTCCAGCGTGAACACCGCTGTCACGTTCAGTTTGACCCCTGCACGGGCGAGATCGCGGACCAATGGTGCCGACGACTCGGCCCGGGTGTTGGTGACAGGGATCTTGACGTAGACGTTCTCGCCCCACGCGGCGATCTGTTGGGCTTGCCGTGCCATCTCCGCGAAGTCATCCGAGAAGACTTCGAAGGAGATAGGACGATCGGGGATGGCCTCGAGCACCTCGAGCGCAAACGCCTCATAGTCTGGAACTCCCGCCTTCCGCATCAGCGTAGGATTCGTCGTAAACCCTTTGATCAGCGGGTTGCGGTACATCTCTAGCATGCCTGCTTTGTCCGCGCCGTCTGCAAAGATCTTAACCGTCAGTTCGGAGAGGGATTTCACCGAATTCCTGCTTGTGCCCTGGACCGGCTGAGGATCCATGCCGCTGCCTCGGACAACGAGCGCACGGTATGATCCGGCTGGTGGGAGCCAGGCCCGGCCTCGGCGTAGTCATAATCGATCAGGACCGTCGCACATCCGGCTCGATAGCCAGTTTCAACATCTTTCCATCGGTCACCGACCATGAAGCTCGATGACAGGTCAATCCCGTACCTTGCAGCCGCCTGGGTCAGGAGGCCGGGCCGTGGCTTGCGGCAGTCACAACCGTCAGAATCGTCGTGATAACAGACGAATAGGTCGTGCAACGGCAGGGACGCACGGAGCGCCGCGTTGATCGCTTCGACGATTGCTCGCCGTTGGGTTCCACGGGCCACGTCGGGTTGATTCGTGACTCCGATCAAGAGAAACCCTTCAGCCTTGAGAGCGGCCAGCGCGTTCGGCGCGTCTGGTGGGATCTCCAGGTCCGCCGGCGTGGCAGGCGGATACGGCTTCCTGTTTCTCACGATTGCGCGATTCAGGACGCCATCGCGGTCCAGGAACACCGCCTTGTGCAATGCCTCCCTCATTGAAGGGATTCCCATTTCGTCGGCGCGGCTTTCAGCTTCGGGTGCGACACCAACAGGTGCCAGATCACGGCCTGGAACGCTTCCGTGTGTGGGGTCACGTGCGCGGGGTTGACTGTCGGTACAATGACACACGCATCCGCAACGCGGGCGGTGTAGCCCCCATCTCGGCCGACCACCCCGACGACCTTCGCGCCGACGCCCTTCGCGTACTCCAGCGCCGCCACCAGGTTGGGGCTGACGTGCTTCTCCAGATTGCCGCCGCCGACCGAGAAGACCAGCACGAGATCGTCCGCGCGCAGCCGACTGACGCGAAGCCACCCTTCGAACACGCTCGCCCAGCCCTCGTCGTTCGTGCGAGCGGTCAGCTCCGCGACGTTATCGGTTGGAGTGTAGGCTTCCAACCCCGCGAGCTTGCGGAAATCGTTGACCGCGTGCGAGGCGTTCGCTGCGCTCCCTCCTACCCCCAGAATGAACAGCCGACCTCCTCGCGCGCGAGTCTCGGCCAACAGGTCAACGACCCGGTCGATGGCGTTCGTGTCGAGTTGCTGGGTGATCCGGCCGGCCTCTGCGAGATACTGCTGCGCAAAGTTCATCTCATCTCTTGTCCTGGACGGCCGCACTCCACTGCAAGGTATCGGCGCGTCTCCTCAAGCCCTTCGAGCGATCCGATCTCATAAAAACGTTGATCGACCTCATAGGCTGCCAGCTCCCCTTGTCTCAGAAGATCCTGATACACCGTCGCCAGATCATACGGCTGGTCACCTGGAACGATCTCCAGGGCGGACTGGCTGAACACACCGAGCCCATAGTCGATGTGGTGCATGCTCGGTGTCCGATGTCCCTTATCATAGGCCAGAATGCCGCCATTGACAAACTCAACATTGCTGCAATCCCATCGATCATCATTTCGAAAGACCGCCATCAATGCCAGTCTGCCGCTCCGTTCGAATGCGGTCTGGACCGCGCGATAATCACAGGGCAGGTACGTGTCGCCGTACAGGACGAAGAACGATCCGCCCAACAGCGGCAGGGCCTTCTTGATGGCGCCGGCGGTCCCGAGCAGACGGGGTCCGTCGAAGGAGAACTCAACCTGCACCCCAAAGCGCGCACCGTCGCCCACGCAGTCCTGAATCAGCTCGCCCAGGTACCCGGCGCAAATGATCGCCCGCTCGATCCCGTTGGCATGCAACAGACGGAGTTGGTGAGCGATAAACGGCTGGCCGTTCACGTCTATGAGGGCTTTCGGAACGGTCTGCGTCAACGGCTGGAGCCGCCTGGCCACACCTCCGGCCACAATGGCAACCGGGAGCATGTTATGAACCATGACCGAACCTGACTCGAGCCAGTGCTGCCCGTGACGGGTCAATCGGATCGTGACAACAATCCGTGGTCGCTTGAGATGTCCCGACAGGAGTTCTGCTGACGGCTATAATATCCCCGGAAAAATGTTTCTCGTATATCCCGCCGCCTATCAGATTTTCCCCAATCGTCACCTCGGAAGGGTTGGAGTCATGGAATCTGAGCCTGCCACGTAACACTTCTGCTCCGTTGAGCGTGATGACAAGCTCGGTCTTCGCCTCATCATAATTCCTATCAGGAAACATCGCGGAGAACAAGGAGGGTGAACTGGGGTACAGAGAACCCATGCGGATCTCCAGGTCGTACATGGCATCTGGCAGAATTCTGACAGGTGTGCTCTTCAGCCCACCCCACTCCCAGTGGTGGAAGCCGAACACGACCACTCCGTCCCAGAGATACTCCACAAAAGCGGTATCACTCGCTCCAGCTCGTCCGGTCACAACGAGGGGCTCCGACTTTCCCGGTGTCGCGTGAGAAAAGCGTATTTTCAAATTCACCGGCCCGTACTGGGCAGGGAGGACGCCCGCAAGAACACGCTGGAGGGGGACAAAGGCCTTCTCGATGGACTGATAGGTGTCCGGATTCCGAATCTTGAACAGGTCGTAGTACCCCGTCATGCTGATCGCGACGCCAACCAGGCACCCGTAAGCGATGGCGCCCGTGCACAGGAATCGTAGGCACAATCGCTTGGCCCTTTGACCCTTCAATCGCTCGTCCAGATGGATCCAGAGCAGAATCGCAGCCAACAGCAACAACGTCACAAAATCGACCAGGTACCTCATGGTAGCAATGAGAACGCTGACGAACAACGCATCAACCAAGGCGAGGCACACGAGAAAGGCAAGCGTCACGCTCAAATAGGACCTCGATCCCTTTGAGCTTTTCCAGAAGTACAGGGGCAAGAAGAACAGGATGTTCAGAAAAGGGGTGGTTGCGAGAACGCCGGCCACAGCCCCCGGCCCGTGGAAGCCGTCGGGAAGTGTCCAGGGAAATCGTGGTGCCACGTGAACAAATGGGAACGCCAGGTCATTTGATAGGGTGCCAGAAAATGGAAAAACAGATTGGGGAGAATCCTTTCCGGGTCGAAGATCGCCTCCTTTGACGGGTTCACCCCGCTTACCCCGGCCAACTGATAATGAACTCCGAATTCCGTCCACGAATCAAATCTGGCGTAGTTGTACAGTCCCAGCAGGGCGACACAAACCAGGAGGGGCGCAAATAGACAGTACAACTCCTTCAGGGCATCTCGCACGCGGTAGTGATACTGTTCCCGTAAGCATTTCAGCCACAAGACAACGAGCAACGCCGCTGCGAACACATGATGAGGACGACACCCGGCGGCTAGGCCCAAGAATAGACTTCCAAGAAACAGCCTCCACAGTCTGGCTCTTCCGTCTTTCAATCCCCCGGACAACAGCCAGAATAAGCTGCCGAGGAGAAAACAATACCCGGCGGAAATCGCCACCTCATAGACCACTGGGCGCCGCAAGATAAATGGCACAACGTTGGAAAAGCTCAGACACGAAATCGCCGTCAGGCGCATCCAAAATGGCGTGCTCGGGAAGTAGATCCTGGTGAGAAAGTCCAGAAGAAGCACCGACCAGCCCAGCCCTCCAAGACTGAGCAGGGCAACGGCCAGGTTCTGGCCAAGGTATGTGCCGAAGATGACACGGAAGGGAATGAACAGGACCAATGCAGGGGTAGGGCCGAAGTACAGATAGTACTTTCCGCGGTACAGTGATGCGTCGTTCAGTCTCAATCCTCGATTCTGGTGGGGGTCGTAGGGATCCCGCAGTGCGAGAAGCTCTTTTCTTGGTTCAACCAGTAAACTCAACCTCCCCGCCAAAAAGGCGTCGGTCAGCAGATTATAGTAACCCGGAGAGTCAAATTGATAGACATTGCCATTCGAGGTGGCCGTCCAGATGTAAAAAGCGAGAATAACCGCCAAAAAGCCGGCGGTAGCGGTTTTCTGAACAAGGGCGGCGCTCACGACTGGGCAACCACCTTTGTGCCTTCGAAGTCGAAGCGGAAGCGTACCTCCGGCAGGCCGGCCGCTCGCATCGCCCGTCGCAGGCGTACCTTGTCGTCAGCATAGAACATCAAGAAGCCGCCCCCGCCTGCCCCGATGACTTTGCCTCCAAGGGCACCGTGACTCCGTGCCAGTGTATAATACTCGTCAATCCGGTCATTGCTCATATTGGCTGAACGCTGCTTCTTATGCTCCCAATGTACGTTCATCGACTCTCCAAATCGCGCGAGATCGCCCGCTTCCAGCGCCTCTTTGCTCTCACGACCAAGCTCTTTCACGAAGTGAAGGTTGGCGATCATTGCCTTGTCGTTCTGCCTGCTCCTCACATCCTGTTCTCTGAGGATGTCCGAGGCGGTCCGGGAGTAGCCCGTGAAGAACAACAGCAGGTTGTCCTCAAGATTGTACAAGGTGTCCGTATCGATCTTCAAAGGCCATGCCTCCACCTGACCGTTGGGCAAAAAGCGGAAGCATGTAATTCCTCCGTACGCCGCGATATACTGGTCTTGTTTGCCGACAGGCTCTTTCAAGATGTCGATTTCGATCCGGCAGGCCTGCTCGGCCAGTTCCTGTGGATGAATCAAGTTCTTCTTGAGCGTGTGAAGTGCTTTTAGCAGGGCGGTGGTGAAACTGCCG
>JBGPUH010000009.1:0-20713 GCA_041491025.1 Methylomirabilis sp. (SeqCode) | reverse complement strand
TTCAAGACCGCATTCCTGAAACGAGTCCGATTCTTCTGGCCTGCCTGTTCCATCAGTGTCAGTATGTCTGCGGCAACTTTGGCCAGATTCAACAGCTTGGCCGCCATGTCACTTGGGACGGACTTGGGACAGACTTGGGACAGACTTGGGACGGCATCCGTCCCAAGTCGCCCGACAACTTGGTCGGCGGTTTGCTGTGGCCCACGAACATTCACCTTGAAAGTCACCACGGCCGCCCCGGTGATCTCCTCGAACTTCGGGGGCGCGATCCCGGCCTCAACGCACATTTCAATGACCCGATTGGTTCCCCGCCCCCATTTCTCAATCAAGCCCGTCTTGTAGAAACCGTCCGCGATGATGGGATTGCGCTGCACGGATTGATGGGATTTGCTGAGTTTCTCGGGCGTGATTCCCGTCGGGAACGTCCCCGCGCTCCAGACCTCCATCGCGGTCGTCGAAGATGGCGAGCGAAATCGCGCCGCCCGCGATGGAGTAGTCGCGGTGGATGAGCGCGTTGACCAGGATTTCCCGCATGGCGCCCTCGGAATAAGGGGCGTGTCCACGCGCTGGAGCTTGGCGGGGACGATCTTGCCGGGAAGGGGGAAGTGGCGCTGGCAGAAAAGCTGCGCCTCTTCGAGCAGTTTGAACGCGGGCCCACGAACATGCCGCTGGTCGAGGAACTCCGTCTTGTCGGTCAGCCCGATCGGCGTGCCCGTGAAGCCGATGAATGATGCATTTGGCAGCATCCTCCGCCCGTTCATCTTGCAGTTGATACGGTCCTTGTGTCTCGTCTTCCTCGTTGGTACTTCAGCGCTCGAAGTCACGCTACGCGGCGATGGCAAAGCCTCCGCTCGCGCTCCGTTGCCAGACATACTCGTAGATACGGTCGGCCAGCCCTAAAGTCTCATCATCCGAGAACGATGGGCGCGGCAGGGATTGCCATAGGGTGTCGAGGATGAGTACCCTCACCTCGGCTTGGGTGCTCGTGTTTTGCGTCCAGTTCTGCATCCGCTTGATGAGATCCTGAAGCGACGCAAGCAGGGATCTACTGGACTGTTTGAGCCTTTCCCGGTCGGCCTTGCTGATATTCTCCTTGAACAGCAGGTCGAACAGCGCCAGCTCGTCGTCGCTCAAGCCCTCTTCCGCCGCCCGCCTCTGTTCCGCGTCGAGGCTGTCGGCCAGCTCTACCAGTTTGGCGAACGTCTCCTCGACCGTCACGCGATCCTTCTCGCGGTTGTAGTCGGCAATGATCTGCTGATACTTTTTGTAGTAGTCCATCCGCATCGGGTTACTGGCCAGCATCTGCGCCAGCTTCTTCTCGACCAGGTCCCGGATGTCTTGCAGCGCAGCGTGCTTGCGCCTTACCTTGCCCGCGAACTCGTTGCGGAGCTTCGTGAAGTCGATCTGGCTCAGGTCCACCTTCAGCCCCTCCGCATGGTCCTCGCCCGGTGCCTGCGCCCGAATCGCCTCGTTGACGATCTTGTGCAGTTCCTTGAGTAGCTCCGTGACGTCCGCAGTATCGCGCTTCTCCTGCAGCTTCTTGTAGATCGCCTCGATGTTGTCGTGTCGCTCGGCGTAGGCAAACGCGCTCGGCTCCATCAGCAGCGCCTTGAACCGGATGAAGACCTGCCGCGCCATGATGTCGAACCGCCGTTTGGCCTCGTCCGAGGTGCAGAGCGCATCCACGGCGTCCCGCAGCGCTTCGATGCGTGTGAAACCGGTCGCACCTGTAAGTCGCGACGCATCGAAGCCCAGACCCTTGAGATGGTTCTCCGCGGCTTCGATGGCCTGCGCCAGCGCGGCGACCAACTCCTCGATCGGCGCCACAATGTCGCCGCCGCCCTCCTCGTCATCTCCGAGCGCATACTGCGCCAACGCCTCGCGCAGGCTCTTGAGCATGCCGTTGTAGTCCACGATCAGCCCGCAGTCCTTGCCCGGATAGACGCGATTGGCGCGGGCAATGGCCTGCATCAGCGTGTGGGCCTTCATCGGCTTGTCGATGTAGAGGGTCGATAGGCACTCTACGTCGAAACCTGTCAGCCACATGGCGCAGATAATGGCGATCCGGAACGGGTGCTCCGGGTCCTTGAACGCGTCCTCCACGCCCACGCGCTTGCCGTCTGGCGTCTGAAAACCGGTCTTCATCACTACGCGATGGGGAATGATCTCGAAGCCCCATCTCTGGAAGTCGCGTACCTCGTTCTGGGCTTCGCTGATGATGATCTCGATGATCGTGCTCTCCATCCACTGCGCCTGCCCGCGCAGCCGCTCCAAGTCTTTGACCAGGCGCTCCCGCTCATCCACATTGGACGTAGCGGACAGCTCCGCTTCCTTCCTCGGTACGAGGGCCTTCACCTCCGTGAGTTTGAACTGCCAGCGGGGCTTGATGCGCTGGAGCATCCGGGCGCAGGTCACCTTGTCGATGCAGATGAGCATGGACTTGCCGGTCTCCCACCGCGTCGAGCAGTGCTCCACAAAATCGTCGGCCAGTTTGTCGAGCCGGTCGTCGGCGGTGATAACTTCGTAGTCCTGCCCCAGCAGCTTCTCCAGCAGCGCGGTCTGGTCCGGGTCCAGTTCCGCCTCTTCGATCTTCGCGGCGATGCGGTCATTGAGGTCCAACCGGGCGATGCCGAGCTTCTCACCCCGGTTCTCGTAGACAAGCTTCACGGTGGACTGATCTTCCTCGGAGCGCTTGAAGTCGTAGCGCGAGACGTAGCCGCCGAATATTCGACGCGTGAGGTGGTCGTGCTTGAAGAGGGGCGTGCCGGTGAATCCGATGAAGGAGGCGTTCGGCAGCGCCAGTCGCATGTTGCGGGCGAACTTCCCGGCCTGAGTCCGGTGGGCCTCGTCCGAAATGACGATGATGTCGTCGCGCTCGCTATAGGGCTCGGTCACCGGCTGGTTGAACTTGTGGATAAGACTGAAGACGAACCGGTGGTTCTCGCCAAGGACCTCCTTCAGCTTCAGGCCAGAGCTGGCGCGCGGCATTTTCTCGTCCGCCACGCCACAACCGATGAACGTGCGCCAGATCTGGTCGTCGAGGTCCTCGCGATCGGTCATCACGACAAAGGTGAAATTGCCGGGCACCACCCGCCGCACCTTCTCGGAGAAGAACGCCATCGAGTAGGACTTGCCGCTGCCCGGCGTATGCCAGAACACGCCCAACTGCCCGAGGTCGGGATGGGCGCGTTCGACTATCGGCAGCAGCGCCTCGCCTGATTGTGCGGTCGCGGTCAGATACAGAGGCGGCGCCTCCGCTGCCGCCGCGTACTCGCGATAGGTCAGCCGTTGCTCCGTTGGGAACTGGCGCTTCAACTTCTCCTGCCGCCACACCGATGCCACCGCGTTATTCACGCCCAGCACCTGGTGGTTGCGGGCAACGATCTTGCGTGTCCCACCCGGCTTGCTGTCGTCGAACAGAATAAAGTTCTCTACCAGGTCGAGCAGTCGCTCCTTTGCCAGCATCCCGTCGAGGAGCGCCTCGGCATCCACCCGGCCCCTGGCCTTCTCGTCGTTGCGCTTCCACTCCACGAAATGTTCCCACTTGCTGGTGATGGAGCCGTAGCGCGCGTGGTCGCCGTTGCTGACCACGAGAAAAGCATTGTGGTGGAAGGCATGGGCGATGCTGTGCTCGTGCAGGTAGTCGGTCAGGTTCTCATCGAACCCGGCACGGATGTTGCGATACACAGCCTTCAGCTCGACGAACACCAGCGGAAGGCCATTGACGAAGCACACCAAGTCCGCACGTCGGTTGTAGTGCGGCACGCGAATACCCTGCACCTTCAGCTCACGCACGGCGAGGAAGCGATTCCTAGCCGGGATCCGGAAATCGAGCACCTGCGCCAGCGCGTGCCGCGTCTCACCCTTGGGGTCACGCCACGCCACCGGCACGCCGACCCGGATGAAGCCATAGAACTCGCGATTGTGCTGAACCAGCGAACGGGCGAAGTCCACGCGAGTGAGCTTCTCTACCGCCTGCTCCCGAGCCGATTCCGGCAGACCGGGATTGAGGCGGGCCAGCGCCGCGCGCAGGTCACGCACCAGCACCACCTCGCGTTCGCTCGCGCGGCCAAGCGTGCCGTGCGGCCCGAACGTCTCGATGTTGTACGTGTAGACGCTCTCCCAGCCGAGCGTCTTCTTCAGATGGTCGGCGAAGGTCTGCTGGACCAGCCGATCTTCGCTGTTGATGTCGGTGATCATGGGGTTCGGCCGAGCGCGGCCGCCACCTCGGCCACGGTTGCGAAGGCCCGGTCCAGATCGAACTCCGCGAAGTCCCGGGCGCGGAGCACGGCTTTCAACTCCGACTCGAGCTGCGGCCGCAGCGCGGCAAGCCGGGCCGGCGAAACGTCCACCGGGTCGTTGCCGGTCACGGCCAGCTTCTCCCTGACGAGTCCAACCAGCTCCGGGTCCAGCACATCGAGGCTCAGCCGGCGGACCGCGTGATCGACGTCGTAGTAGTCGCGGATGGCAGCCCCACGGCGGGACAGCGCCGCCCGCAGCTTCTCGGCCATCGCCTCCACTCGCGAGAGGCACGGCACGGTCAGGGCCGGCGCCAGCGGCGAGCCGGAGATCGGGTCGAGCAACAGCGTCCGCACCTCACCCGGGACGGCGGGCGTCAGCAGCGGCTCGCGCAGGCCGACTTCCATCTTGATGGTTTCCTCTCGGTCCTCGAGCAGCGAGCGATAGGCGATAACGCCATTGTACTGCGTGGAGTCGTTCGCGCCTGTGAGCGCGGTGATGACGTAGAGACCGGGCAACGGCCCTCGGATCTTGGCGACCGCAGTTTTCGACCCCGCGGCGCGCCGGCTCCTCTCGGCGCGAGACGCATCCACCGGTGTCGGGATGACGAAGTCGAGGTCCTCGCTCAGACGGTAGAACCCCGCGTGCACCTTCGCCAGGCAGGTGCCGCCCTTGAAGACGAGCCCGCACCCCGCCCCCGCCAGGTGCTGGAGGAGCACGGTGCAGAAGTAATCCTTCTCGATAAGCCTGGGGGCGAATCCCGTTTCCGCCGCCGTGTAGGTCACGGCCTCCCGGAACAGCGCAAGGTCTTGGTGCAGCCGGATCGGCGGCGCCTCAGGCACGCTCATTCCACACGACACCCCAACGCCGGTCAAGCGTCCCACGCTTCAACCGCACGGGGTTCCACGCGATGAGGCTAGAGGAAGGCTTGAGCGCCCGCTCCAGCTTCCGCAACAGCGCGGCGGCCACGCCTGCTCGATCGAGAAGCGCGCCCATCCGCCGAATGGTGCCGACGTCACCATAGCGCAGGGTGACCCGGACCAGCTCCGCCGCGCCGATCCGCCCGGCGGCCAGCTCGGCCCGGATCCAACCAAACGCTCTGGGCAGGCTGTTGAACCGCGACCAGTCGTACACCGCGTCCACCAGCGTCCGGACGCGCGACGAGTAGACCGCGGTCAGGCCTTCCGCCGTCCGCACCTGCTCCGTGGCGCCGAGCCGTGCGGCCGCCACCTTGATCAGCGTCAGGGCCACGGCGCCCACGGTGCGCTCTCCGGAGATGCGGTCGTTGTAGGCATAGACCCGGTTGGGCACCTGGTCGTCGAAGCCGTAGCGGTTGAAGGCATTGGGCCCGCATATCTGGTATCGTCCCTTCTGATTCCCCATCAGCGTGCTCAACGCGAGCGCCTCGTTCGGGCTCCACTTGCCGCCCAGCGGGAGCCGAGGAGGCACCAGGTACAGCCCCCTCCACACGCGGACAATCAATCCCGCTTTTGCCAGCCGGCTCAGTAGTTTCCGTTCTTGTATTGCAGACAGGCGCAGCGATCCACGCAGTTCTCCCACGCGCACGGTTGGCGTTCCGCGTATCTGCACATAGGCGAACAGCATCGCCTCGATCTGTCCAAGGCCTCTTCGCATGGGTGTATTGTATAGATGATATAATCCCCTGTCAAGGGATTATTAGCTAAATAGAATACACCACAATCAGACAGCGATCTCCCCGTTCATCAGGCGCGGCAGCAGCAGATCGCGCGCCGCACGCACTAGCGCCCGATGATGGCGTAGAGCGTGCCTGTGGCGCTGAAGGCCTCCGTCTTGTAGGCGTAGACGCTCTAGAGCGAGTCGCGCAAAGGTAATCAGCAAAGGTCCGTTGGACCAGCCGGTCTTCGCTGTTGATGTCGGTGTAGGCCATTGTTCAGGGCAAATCCACCCTTGTGTCGTGGGCTAACTCAGAGACTGCTTAAATATCTCAAGCGGGATACGTCCCTCGCGCGACATGAAATGCAAGATGTCGCGCGCCAACTTCAGCGTCCGGTCACCAAACAGATCGGCGACTTCTCCAGCCAACTTGGAATAGCTTGGCAAGACCCGCTGTCGCGTGAGGTGATCCAGACAGCGGACTGACTGAGATGCTGGCGCACTCGCATTGATAAAGCGCGCTACCACTTCACACAATCCTGGCAGAAACGCTGGCTCCACAGAGAGTCCCACATTCGGCGCCACTTTGGCTAGGGTGTCAAACAACGCCTCACGATCTCGCCTTTCTCGGGTGCCTCCATGAATTCGATTGCGGACACCAGTTTCAATATCGGTGTTGCCAAACCGCATTACGTCGAGCGTGAGGCGTGTAATTGCGACGGCAAGATGGCCCGCAATCAAATGACACAAAACGATGTCGTGATGCTTTCCCGGATCCACTTTATCCGAAAGGAGACTTGCGTGGCGGAGGAGATTTATGATGTTGCGGTAGGCTGGGAGGGTCCAAAAGTCGTAACGCAGGTATTCATGAGCTTTTTGATGCTCAGCCTTTAGCTCTCTCGATATTCGCTTCTTCTCCGTGTAGATTTCCCTCTCGGCCGCAACATCGACCTCCTCCTTTACCTCCAAGCCTCTTAACAGAGCAGCCAGATTCTCATCGTCTAGACACCAGATCCCCATGTCGCGAGCAACCTCGCGTGCATTCACATCAATGCGCTTTTGGACAAGGTACGCCTTGTCGGCGCGGAAGAACTCCTTCAGCCCTCTCAGCTTTAGCAAAGTCTCCATCGCTCTTTCTTCGATGAACTTGCACTCGGCTACCGCTGTGGTGATGCCAAAGTCAGCTTCCACCAAGATCCCAAGAACATCGAAATCCGACACCTGTTTTCTCTGGTATTTAGGCTGGTAGCTGAACGTCGAAAGGTCGACCTCTTGAAAAACGGTGTAACCCATTTTTCGGAAGGCGGCGGACACCTTGAGCTTGTAACTCAAATCTTGGTCGTCAGAAGCCACAGGAACCTCCTATCAGGAGATGATTGAGCTGGTTAACGCTCTCCTCCGACATCTCAGTCGTCTTCACGCCTCGTAGAGACATTCTGGTGTTTGTGTGTGAACCGTAAATGCCGGGAAGAAGGAATTGCCGCGCTTCGTCAATCTTTGGGTCCGCCTTCGTCACTTCTTTCACTGTCAGATATTGGACGGCCAAGTCCAGGACGCGGAGATTTTCATCGGTATCGATCAAATCGAAGTTGTACCGGTCGGGGAAGAAACGGTCCTTTGTTATTCGTCCAACCCCGAGCTTATGGAGCACTGAATACTGCCTCAAGATCTCGGAATGTGCGCCGAGCCGCCTGTTGGTGCGTAACCTCTCCAGGATCAGGAGAGGGTATTTGATTCGGGTCACCCCTGCGTAGTGTTGGCCGTAGCGGACACACGCGACCAGCGCGCGCGCCTTTTCGAGAAGAGACTTCTCAAGCTTTCCAACACCTCGAACCGGGGTGAAGGCAAAGTACTTCTTGCCTCCTGTCGAATCAACACTTGGTGTCGGAAGACAACCCATCTTGATCGCTTCGCGAAGAATTGGGTCCGAAATCACGTCGATTGGCTTCCCTTGATAATCGCGGATTGAGCGGAGGATTGTGCTGACGTCCGATTCGGGGAATTTGTCAAACAACCCCAGGAACGCCTCTGGGTTTTCATCATGGTAGAGTGGTGAAAAAGCAATGGCGCTTCCATCGACGGGACTGGTGTAAGTCCTGTAAAACGACCCGCTCTTCCCAACGTCCGAAATAATCTTGAAGGCAGCGGGATCGAGATTGTGCTTCTTCTGTACTTCTCGTTCTCGCTGGGGTGCCATCAATAGGTCATCGAGAAGGGCAACCGCGGCTTGCTCAATTTCACTCGGCTTGCTGTCCAGCCACTTGTGACCGATCAATTCATAGCGATCCGACAATAGAGGAATGCGTTCCTCAACCTTCCTTATCTCACCACTTGATTTGTGGAGCGTGACATAGCCGATTTCCTCAAGTTCCGATAGCGCCCTATCAAGTGTGTCCGCGGGGATTCCGAGTTCGCCAGCCGCGACCACGAGCATTTCGTAGTTGTCGAGGACGTCTTGTCCCTTGAGCACATTACAGATCCTCGCCGCAGCCCCCAACCGTTTACTCTTACGGAAATGGGCCTCAACGAGCCCCCCCGATTGGCTAACGAGCCCCTCGTTGATCTCCTGAAGGCGGCCAGCTATGAGTTTATTGTCCATTCGTCAGTTCTCCGGTTCTCATACCGCGATCTCCCTGCTCATCAGGCGCGGCAGCAGCAGATCGCGGGCGGCGCGGAGCTTCTGGGTTTGAAGACGCAGTGTTTGAATCTGCTTGAAGCACGACCGCGCGAATGTCGTGAACTCTCGAACAAGAGATCTCTCTGGCAGGAAGACCTCCTTCTCCTTTAAGAACTTGAAGTGCCGGGCGTAGAAGTAGTTGGAGAGATCGATCTCCCTGAGGGCCAGATACAGATATTCGCTACTGATCCGGTCTGTGTTCGGGCAAATGATCTGCGTCCCATCTGCGCCACGGGCAAACGCAAAAGTCACGAACTTTAATGCCCGTGTGTGGTCGCCGAATACGATGGCAGGCAGCGGTTGAGAATAGGCAGCGTCTTCGTCGTCGGTAAATCCGCCGATGAATTCAGCTGATTGATCCACGCAAGGTATCGGTCCTGCAGGCAAGTAGGCGTCCTTCGGGATCTTCTTCTTGTTCTCGATCTTGGCGAGAAGGTTTCCCACCTTTTCAGGACGCCAACCCTCCGGCACGCCGTTGGTGATGGGGGTGTGTTCATGGCCGGGGAAGCAGAGGCGGACAAACCACTCGCGGTAAAGCTGCCGCGCCGCCTCCTCTAGCAACGCCATCCGCCGCCGGTTGTTCTCGATCAGCTCGTCGTAGGCAGAGAGGATGTCGGCGATGCGCCGCTGGACGTCTAGCCTGGGCAAGGCGGCTGGAAAGCTCGGAAACCTCTCGAGCGGGATACGGTCTACGGTTGCACCTGTGATCACATTGCCTTCCACCATGTGGCGCCAGCTACGCGTTAGGAAGAAGTAGAGGAGGTACCGGCTATCAACCTGTTCGGGATTGGGACGCACGAGCGCTACCCGCCGACCCAGGCATCCGCGAAATCCTTCCGGGATGATGGCGTAGCGATGAAGCGTGGCTTCGTACGTGAATACAACGTCACCAGGCTGGGGAGTCACGCGCCGGGTCCATCTCGGGTACTCGTTTTCGGAAACGTGCCTGATCTCCGACAGGTCTAGCTGGCCATCTTCAGTGATGTTCTTGATGCCAAGGAAGACCGGGCCATCATGTGATTCCTTCGGCGTGGCATGCGGACCGTCGAAGATGCCGAGGCAGTAATCCTTGATCGGCCTGGGCTCGGCGAGCTTCATGCCCCCAGCTCCTCGAAGTTGGTCTGAATCTTCGTCGCCAGCTCCGCCGCCTCCTTGTTCAGGTCGGCCAGCTCGGTGTGGATGTCGCGCAGGGTCTGTTCGAAGTCGAAGTCTTCGTTCTCCTCCGGCGGGGGCACTCCGACGTAACGGCCGGGGGTGAGGCTCCAGTCGGCGGCTTCGATCTGCTTGCGGTCCACCAGCTTCACCAGCCCTGGCACGGCTTGCAGCTCGGCCTTGGGGAAGCGGTCTTGCAGCCATGCCACCTGCCGGTGGCAGTAGACCGCGCGCTTGAGCTGTTCGACCGCGGCCTTGCGCTCCTCATCGAGCTGCTTCACCAGCTTGCTCGCGGTGCGTCGGTCGTAGGCGGCGGCCACGGCATCATCGCTCGCCAGCTCGCCGCCCAGGTCGGCCACCCGAGCGGTGAGTTTGTAGAGCAGGTCCACCTGCTTGATGAGACCGCGCACCGCCTCGGCGATGGGATCGAAGGCCCGGCGGACGGTATGCTGCTTGTCGTTCGCTGCCGGCAGCGCCTTGCCGTACTGCTTGCCGAAGCTGTCGAGATGGACGAGCAGCTTGGTCCGGTCGGCTTCGTAGGGCTTGGCCGCGGCGCGCAGTTCGGCGGCGGCATCGGCGAGCACCTGCTTCCTCGCGGGGTCGAGGTCGGGTTGCTTCTCCACAGCCTTGGCGAGCGCCTCAAAGTGCTGGCGCAGGTCAGCAAGCGTGGTGTCAAAGGTGGCGAGCGCAGGCGGAATCGCCGCGCTCTCGGTGCAGACCTGCCGCAGGTAGTCCCGCACCAGCGCGAGAAAGCGCGCTTGCTGGCCGCGATAGAGCCAGACGATGGCGGAGAGGTTCTTCATCTGCTCCGGCGAGAAGTCGTAGATCTTGCGCGTGACCTTGCGGTAGACGTTGCGCGCGTCGAGCATCAGCACCTTGTCGCGGCGCTCGGCGGGCTTGGCGCGATCGAAGAACCACAGCTCGCAGGGGACGGTGCGGGTGTAGAAGAAGTTGGAGCGGATGGAGATCATCACGTCCACGTCGCCGGTCTCGACGATCTTGCGGCGCACGTCCTTCTCGCGGTGCGCGGCGCTTGAGGCCTGCGAGGACATGACGAAGCCGGCGCGGCCCTTCTCGTTCAGGTAGCTCCAGAAGTAGGAGATCCACAGGTAATTGCCGTTGCCGACCTTTTTCTGCTTGTTCACCCCCGGCAAGCCGAAGGGCAGGCGCGGGTCGGTCTTGATGCGCTCGGCGTCCACCAGGTCCACGTTGAAGGGCGGATTGGCCATCACGAAGTCGCACTTGCCCGCCAGCGTGTGCTCGTCCTGGTAGTAGGTGATGGCCTCGGCGATCTTGCCCTCCAGCCCGTGGACGGCGAGGTTCATCTTGGCGAGGCGGATGGTGTCGCGGTTCTTCTCCTGGCCGTAGAAGACGACCTTCTTCGCCGTGTCACCGCCCTCATGCTCGATGAAGTGGCTGGACTGGACGAACATCCCGCCCGAGCCGCAGGCCGGGTCGAACACCGTGCCATGCTCCGGCTCGATGACGTTGACGATGGTCTGCACGATCGAGGACGGCGTGAAGAACTCGCCGTTGTCGTGCGCCTTCTGGATCGAGAACTTGGCGAGGAAGTATTCGTAGATGCGCCCGAAGACGTCGCCGGTGGCCTGCTTGATCTGCTCGCTGTTAAAGAGGCGCATCAGGTCTTCGAGCACCTTCGTCTCGAAGATGCCGAAGTCCTTGGGCAGCACATTCGAGAGCGGCTCGAACTCGGCCTCGATGGCGGTCATAGCCTCGGTGACAAGCTTGGGCAAGTCGCTGCCGCTGATGGCAGCCTGCTGCATGATCCAATCGTAGCGGGCGGTCTCCGGCAACCACAGGGCGCGGCGGCGGAGATAGTCGGCCGGCACCACCTTGCGCTTGGGCATCTTGCCGCTGGCCTGGTCTTCTCTTATCTGCTTGGTCGCCCCTTCAAAACGATTCGCCGCGTGGCGCAGGAAGATCACGCCCAGCA
Organism: Methylomirabilis sp. (SeqCode); assembly: GCA_041491025.1. Lineage (GTDB taxonomy): Bacteria > Methylomirabilota > Methylomirabilia > Methylomirabilales > Methylomirabilaceae > Methylomirabilis. The sequence goes on along the minus strand of JBGPUH010000009.1, from coordinate 9,056 downwards.
CGGGCATGAAGTAGTCGCTGGAGGTGAGCTTCGAGTTGGCGCGGAGGTTGTCCGCCGCCTCCCAGAGGTCGGCCTCGAGCTTCTCGATGTCGTTGGAGGTATTGGTGGTCATGCGGGGATGAGTCCCGATGTAATCGCGTTGCCCGCCGGCGGCACGCCGTATTTCCATCGCTTGTCGTTCTTCAGGAGCTCGCCCCGCCAGTCGCTCACGTTGAAAGGCGGATTGGCGGCGTGCTGCTCCTCAAAGGCGTCGGAGATGTACTTGAGGAAGATCAGGCCGAGGACGACGTGCTTGTATTCGGCCGCGTCCATGTTGTTGCGCAGGCCGTCGGCCATCTGCCAGAGCTTGGCTTCAAAGCCGAGATTGGCGGCGGTGTCTTTCTTCTTCGGTTTTGGCACAGATGTCCCTCAGCTATCTCATGAGGTCCACATTCGAACGTGGTTGCGGGCGAGCGTCATGGTGTAGAGTGCGCAGCAACGTAGCGCCTGACCCTGATTGTGGCTTCCCTGCTGCGAGCCTGGGCGATGTCATAGCTGGTCTGCATCCGCATAAGGGTGTCCATCTTGGGGCCGAAAGCCTTCTCGATGCGGAGAGCCATATCCGGCGAAAGCGCGGCACGGCCGTTCAGGAGCGCGGACAGAGCGGGCCTGGTGACGCCAAGCACCTTGGCTGCTGCGGTTACAGACAGACCCAGGGGATCAATAATCTCCATCTTGATGAACTGTCCCGGATGGGCGGGACTTGCTAGCCGTCGCATTGTTTGTTCTCCCTTCAGTGGTAGTCCTCGTAATCGAGGTCGATAATCTCGCCCTCTGCGGAGTCGATCCGGAACGTCAGTCGCCAGTTGCGGGTGACGGTGAGGCCCCAGGTGCCTTTGCGATCGCCGGCTAACCGGTGGGCTTTCCAGTGCCCGATGGCGCGGAGCTCGGCGGGGTCCCCCATGTCCTGCAGGAAAGAGAGAATAGCAGACCCGATGGATCATCGCGCTCGATGAAGCGCCGGAGCCCCCGGTGAATAACGTTCCTGATCTTCATAAAGAATCGTACCAGAAATAGTGTCGCCTGTCAAGCCACGCTTTACGGAGTGTGTCAAAGGCGCGCCTCCGGCGCTGAGGACAGTCTCAGACAGAGAGGTGCCATGGACTCCTTTGGATGACGAGCAGGATGAGGGAGGTAACGAGGAAGAGGGGTGAGGCCAAAGTTGGTGAAGGCATCATGGGCCCAGGAGAGGATTGTAGATGGCCGGAATCCATAGAGTATTTGACTGGATTGACCGCCACGTTTTACACCTCCTTTGGTTCCCGTGCCGGGAGCCTCCAATACTGCCGCACATGCATGGCCTTCCAGCGGAGCATTGGCTGCGCCCCGATCCGATCCTGGATGTCCGGATCGTCAGTCAACAGACTGGGCACAATCTCACCCGCATCCAGAATGCGATCCAAGAACGCGCGCCCGCTTCTCGAACATGCCGACCTCATGGCTTGTCAGGCGGTGGGGAGAGTTTCAGGCGTTTGGCGATGTGATCAAGGGCCTTGCGATCTATCACTCGCATGACGGTGATGAGCCTCGAGTCGATGCGATAGAGGACTCTATAGTCGCCGACCCGGAACCGATACAGGAGAAATCCGAAGCCTTTCAGTCTCTTTTTTGCCTGGCCTGCGGGGAAAGGATTGGCTGCCAGAGCAGCAAGCTGCCCCACGATCCGGAGCCGGATATCGTCGGGAAGCCTGTCAAGATCTGCCCCGGCATGCTTCGTGAGCTGAACTGAAAAGGCGCTCACTTAACGCCTGAAGGCGGCCTGGTACTCCTCCAGGGAGATCACCTCACCAGCCTGGCGGGCTTTCTCGGCGAGCGCGACCAGCTTCTTGATGCGCGGACTGTTCTCCAGAATGAAATCCTCGAGGTCCTCTTCGTTGAGGGGGAGGAGTGAGGCGGCGGGCTTGCCTCGATAGGTGATGATGATCGATTCTCCCTTCATCACCTCCCGGAGCAGCTTATTGGTCTTGTTCTTCAGGTCAACCGTATTGGCCACTTTCATCGGATGTCCCTCCGCGAATGTTCATCGCGCTATTTTAGTAGCTATGTGGTGAATCGTCAAGAGGCAACATCCCCGCCCAGTGTACGTCTGCTCTGACCGAGGGTGCCACAAGCTCAGGCGCATCGGAATCGGCCAAGCGTGCTGAGCCGGGCGACGCGCAGATGCCTTCTTGATCTAGCAGCAGTAGCGTCTCGGATTCGATGCCGTGGAAGGTGAAGTTGGTGGCCAGCCGCTAACGAGTCAGCGTGCGTGCGCAAAGAATCTTGTCTTCCAGGATGCTTCACATTCATTAGGGGTTGCTGGAAGAGCAGGTCAGGTGGTGTTGGAGGCGATCGTCCTGCAGGAGCGGAGGGCGGCGGTCGGCCTGGGTGATGGCGCTCTTCGGGAAGGGCGCGCCTCCGGCGCTGAGGACAGTCTCGAACGGAGAGGTGCCGTGGACTCCACGCCCGCCTCGAAGGTGAGCGAGGGGAGAGGTCCTTATTTCTTCCCGATATACTTCTCCGGCGCCTGCTCAAAAGCCCGCTTGCACGACTGCGCACAGAAATAGTAGGTCGTCCCCTGATAGACGGCGGTGGCCGCCGCCCGCTTCTCATCCACCATCATCCCGCACACCGGATCTTTCGACATTACATGCCTCCGTGTCCACCTTCACCCTCACTTCGCTCCTCCCTCCCGATGGGGGAAGGGATACAGGTGAGGAGATCCACTACCACGGCTGAGACCTGGCGTACTTGCGATCGATGGCCGCCTTGATCTCTGGAATTTTCTTCCCCTGCTTGTACATGGCATACGCCTCCAGCGTAATGTCCTGGCACATGTCTCACCCGAAGGCGTGCCGGTCCACATAGCAATCGAGGTTGTTCCGGTGGCCGTTTCCTTTGAAGCAGCCGCAGTAGCAGGGCATCTGTTCGATGAGCTGGGGGACTTGTTTCGCAATTTGATACGCTCTCGCCGTTTTGCCTTCAAACAGCACAGGCGAGAGCGTCTTGGGACGGGGGCGTCTCGGAACCGCTTGAAGGACGCGCGCCTCGGGTTCGCCCGCGCCCAGCGCTGACCGCTGCCCACCGATCATCCCGAGCAGGACACCGACCAGGCCCCCTCCGAGAACCCGGAAGAACTGTCGCCGCTCCGGCTGTGACACGGATCCGTCCTGTCTATTCACTGACCTTCCTCCTGTGGCAAGCAATTCAGAACTTTGTGCATGGTTCATACTAACCACGTGATCAAATGCCATTGCTCCGAAAGTCCCCCTCACCCGCACCCTCTCCCCCAGATCGGGGCGAGGGGTCTGAGGGGGAAATAACCCCTTCATGCGCATGAGCGCGCTGAAGGCTTATGAGGTATTGCGAGCGCGTGCGACTGAGAGATTGCTTCGCTGTGCTCGCAATGACGATCCTTCACGTGTCATTGCGAGGAGCAACGCGACCCCTTCGACACTGCTCAGGGCAGGCTCCGCAATCTGACCTGAAAGGTCATTCCGAGCGAAGCGGGGAATCTCGGAGATTGCTTCGGCTACACCTCGCAACGACCCTGCGGGTCGGATTGCCACGCTCCCGTTGGTCGCTCGCAATGACGATCCTTGACTTATTCCGAGGGCCGGAAGTGGCGCAGGCGGAGCGCATTGGTGACGACAGTGACCGAAGAGAGCGCCATGGCTCCGCCGGCCAGGACCGGGCTCAAGAGGAGACCGAAAAACGGATATAGCACGCCAGCGGCCACCGGGATCAACACAACATTGTACGCAAACGCCCAGAACAGGTTCTGCTTGATGTTCCGCATCGTCTGTCTGCTCAACTGCAACGCCGTCACGACGCTTCGCAGGTCACCCCCGATCAAGGTGATGTCGGCTGCCTCCATCGCCACATCGGTCCCCGTCCCGATGGCGATCCCGACATCGGCCTGCGCGAGCGCCGGCGCATCGTTGATCCCGTCGCCTACCATCGCCACCAGCTTTCCCTGCTCCTGGAGCTTCCGGACTTCTAATACCTTGTGCTCCGGCAACACTTCCGCCAGGACCCGATCGATCCCAACCTGCTTGGCAATCGCTTCCGCAGTGCGACGGTTGTCACCGGTGATCATGACTACCTCGATGCCGAGGTGATGCAGGGCTTCTACGACCGCCCTCGAATTGGGTTTGAGGGTGTCGGCCACGGCCACAATCCCCAGGAGCTGGCCATCCGCGGCCACAAACATCGGCGTCTTTCCCTGTCCAGAGAACGTCTCGGCCTGCCCTTCCATGCCGGCCAAGTCGATCCCGCGCTCCTGCATCAGGCGAAGATTGCCGAGGAGGACCTCCTTCCCCTCTACAACCGCCCTGAGCCCGTGCCCCGGAATCGCCTTGAACTCCTTTGGCTCGGCCAGGTCGAGCCCTTCCCGCTTCGCGTGATCGATGATCGCCTGCCCAAGCGGGTGCTCGGAGCCTCTTTCCGCCGACGCCGCTAGGCGCAGCAACTCTTGCTCCGCCGAGCCGACCGCTGACCGCTGACCGCTGACCGCCGTTTCTGAACTCACCACAACGTCCGTGACCGATGGTTGACCGACGGTGAGCGTGCCGGTCTTGTCGAAGACGACGACATTGACCTGATAGGCCCTCTCGAGGCTCTCGGCGTTCTTGATTAAGACGCCATGCTCCGCGACCTTTCCGGTCCCCACCATGATCGAGGTGGGGGTGGCGAGACCCAGGGCACAGGGGCAGGCAATCACCAGGACAGCCACGCTGTTGGAAAGGGCGAAGAGGAACGCGGGCGTTGGTCCGAGGAGAAGCCAGATGCCGAACGTCGCCGCCGCCACGACGATGACGATCGGCACGAAGACTCCTGCGATCTTGTCGACCAGTCGCTGGATGGGAGCCTTCGACCCCTGGGCCTGCTCAACCAGCCGGATGATCTGGGCCAGGGCGGTCTCCCGTCCAACCTTGGTTGCCTCGAACTTGAAGCTTCCGACCTTGTTCAGCGTTGCGCCGATCACTGGATCTCCCGGCCCTTTCTCCACCGGAAGGCTCTCCCCGGTCACCATCGACTCATCAAGCGCCGAGCGACCCTCGCGGATGATCCCGTCCACCGGCACCTTTTCCCCTGGCCGGACCAGGACCAGGTCGCCCACTCGGACATCCTCTATCGGAGTGTCCAGCTCCTGTCCGGCTCGGACCACTCGCGCGGTCTTGGGCTGCAGTCCCATGAGCCGCTTGATCGCCTCAGAGGTCTTGCCCTTCGCCCTCGCCTCAAGCCAGCGACCCATGATGATCAGGGTCATCAGGATCGCCGCGGTGTCGTAGTAGGTCATCGCCTCCATTCCCTTGGGGGCAATGGTTGCGGGAAAGAAGGTGAGCGCGACACTGTAGAGGTAGGCCGCATTCGTCCCGACCGACACCAGGGTGTTCATGTCGGCAGTCCTGTGTTTCAGCGTCGCCCAGAATCCCCGATGAAACTGCCACCCGACCCAGAACTGGATCGGCGTGGTGAGCAGGAAGAGAACAAGGGGGTTGGACAGGATCCTCGGCGCCCATGGGAACAGGTCGGGAAAGCTTCCCAACAGGACCGGGACGCTCAGGGCCGCCCCGACCAGGAGCTTGGTCCGAAGCAGGCGGACCTCCGCCTCTCTCGCCGCTCCTTCCCGATCCACCGCCTCGGCGCCGCGTGCCACCTCCGGCACGTGATAGCCCGCGTCCTCGATCGCTTTCCGCAGGTCGGCCAGGTGAGTGACTGAGGCCAGGTATGTCACCGTCGCCCGCTCCACGGCGAAGTTGACGGAGGCGGAGACGACCCCCGGAGTCTCTTGCAGCGCGCGCTCGATCCGCTGGACGCAGGAAGCACACGACATCCCCTGGATCGGGAGGACAGCCTCTTCCACGGCGACCTTGTAACCCAGGTCCCGGACCCGCGTGATCAACCGATCGACCGTGATGACGTCGGGCTTGTACACGACTGTGGCCCGCTCAGTGGCAAAGTTGACAGTGGCCTTCTCGACGCCGGAAAGCTCCGAGAGGCCGCTTTCGATCTTGGCCACGCAGGAAGCGCAACTCATCCCGCGAATAGCCATCTCAATCTGTGTGGTGGGGCCGGCGCTCCCGGGGGGCGACTGGGCAATCTGCACCGGCTTCGGCTTCACGGTCAACAGCGGCATGCCACCCGCATATCGTTCGGGCGACTTGTCGAATGTCTCCTTGCAACTGACCGCACAAAAGTAATAGTCCACACCCTTGTAGCGGCTCCTGCCGGCCGCATCCTCGGGCTGCACATCCATTCCACAGATCGGATCTATTGCCATTGACGTCCCTCTCAATGGTCTCGTGTGCCGCGCACCGATGCTCGCGGGTTTCGGACTCCCAAGAGCAGGGCTACTGGTCTTGGGATCCCCGCCCAGACACGCTGCGCGAACGATCGGTAGTTCTCCTTCCCCATCAACACCTTTCGGAAGTGATCGATCGTCCCGCGCCGCCGCTTGAGCGCCTTGAACCAGAGCCACGGAAACCGATGAGCCAGCGTACTGAGAGAGCCGGCAGCCTCCAGTTCCGGAATGATCTCGGTCGAGATCGCCGCCTGATACCACGCGAGATCCCCGCCATTGCCCGCGGCCTGAACGATCGCCCTCGCTGCCAGTTGTCCGCTTTGGATGGCGTAGTAGATTCCCTCTCCCAGAAATGGATCGACCAGAGCGGCTGCATCACCTGCCAGGAGTGCCCGCCCCCGGTGTATCGGCCAGTCGGCATTGGGATACAGGGGGATGAGCGCCCCGTGGGTGCGCGCGGCCGTTCCGTTGCCAAAGCCGCCCGAGGCGAGGTAGGTCTCGAGATACCTGGAGGCGTGCTTCGCCACCCTACGGTCGACCATAATCCCGACAGAGGCAACCTCGCCCTTCGGAAAGGCCCAGCAGTAGCCACCGGGGGCCAACCCCACATCGAGCGCCGCACGCCCCTTGAGCGTGGTTTCAGCCCAGCCTGCCAACGGAAGCTCTCCATCCAGGCCAATGGCGCGTGGCTGCGGGCGACCTGGGAGGAGGTCCCGAGCCACGACCCCGGAGGCGCCATCGGCCCCGATCACGAAGTCCGCGATCTCTGTGCGTCCGCCCACATCAGCCTCCACCCGGTTGCCTGCCTGTCTGACAGCTCGAACCGACCGCCCGTCCTCCAGCTTGGCGCCGGCCTCAACGGCTCTGATGCAGAGGGCCTGATCGAACCGATCACGCCACACCATATAGGCCATCGGCTCAGGAAAGCTCGCGTGGATCGGCTCGCGGCCACGGCAGGTGAACGTAAGGCCGGTGATCTCCTCCTCAATCAGGTCGGCCAGATCGAATTGCAGCAGGTCTGCTACCCGCCGCGACAAGCAGCCGCCGCATGCCTTGTACCGCGGCAGCCGTCGCCGCTCCAGAAGCAGAACGCTCGCGCCCGCCCGCGCCAGCTCATAGGCAGCGGTCGCTCCCGCCGGACCGCCACCGACGACAATCGTGTCGTATCGCACCGGACCACTCCGACATGCTAGTGTAGTGCGTCAGAAGTCCCTTTCTTTTGATTGTCATTCCGGGCTTGACCCGGAATCCAGCCTTTCTGAGCTAGATTCCCGCTCCCCGCTTAAAGCATGCGGGGACAAGCTTCGCGGGAATGACGGCTCCGAAATGAATGTAAAGAAGCGTTAGACGTACTACATTAGTGCCACAATTCAGGAATTCGCCGACTACACCAAACGCAATAATTGAAGCGTCATTGCGAGGAGCGAGACCCCTCGACGCTGCTCGGGGCAGGCTCCGCAATCTCTCGGGCAAAGGCCGGTGAGATTGCCACGCTCCCGTTGGTCGCTCGCAATGACACAGTAACAACATTTAATGCGCATGCGATAGTCAGAATCGGCGTTCTCCACGACAGCTACCCTTGGACCGACTCGACTGCCGATCTCGAACTCGAGCTCACAATCCCTTTCGAGATCCGGGGGTGCGTTCAGGCTCAGGCTCAGGAGCCGGGGTCGAAGACCTCGTTGAGGCCGCTCCTGGAGGCGCCGGGTTTGGTGCCGCCGCCGATGACATAGACTTTTTTGGCAATAACGGCCACGCCGAGACCATGGCGCGCGGTCGGCATCGGCGCCATACCGATCCATCGGTCGGTGGCCGGATCGTAGGCTTCATTGTGTGCAAAGGCCCCCTCCGACTCTTCGCCACCGAAGACGAACAGGCGTCCACGGAGAGCAACCGCCCCAATGCCACCCCTTGCGCTCGGCATCGGACGCCTCGACTCCCACCGATCGGTCACAGGATCGTACACCTCTGTGGCCGCCAGATTCCGGCTCATCGTTCCAACTCGGCCGCCCACGACATAGACCTTCCCACCCAGCGTCACTGCGGCCAGATGATCGCGGCCCGTCGGCATCGGCGCCCGCTGCCGCCAGGCGTCGGCCACCGGGTCGTACTCCTCGTTGACGGTGAGCACCTCATCAGCCTTGCCCCCCACCGCGTAGAGCTTTCCGTTCACCGCAGCCGCCGCCAAGGCCCCGCGATGGGTGGGCATGGACCGCCTCGCTTCCCAGCGATCGGCGGAAGGATCGTAGCACCAGACAGTCGCCACCGGCTTCCACGGCCAGACGCCATGATACCCCCCGACCACGTACAGCTTGCCGTTCAGGGCGACAGCGGCAGTATGATGCAGTCGCTCGGGAAGCGGCGCCCGGTTCCGCCACCGGTCAAGCGCCGGGTCGTACTCCTGCACGGCATCGGTGACGCCGCCGACGAAGAACGACTTGAAGCCACCGATCACGTAGATCTTCCTCGCAACGGCCGCAGCGGCCACCTCAGTCCTTTCCGTGGGCATGGGTGCGGCGGCATACCATGTGCCCAGGCTGCTGGCGAACGCCCCAAGAGCGGTGAGGAGGCAGGCTGCGCCAGCAGCCATTGCCAGGCGTCTTGCTCCTCGATTCATGCATCACCCCTTAGTGTGATTGACACATTCACCCGCCCTTACTACAATCGGCCCATGCCAAAGGTGCGGGTCGGTGACATCCAGATGTTCTACCGCGAAGACGGCCACGGCGAC
>JBGPUH010000008.1:0-20892 GCA_041491025.1 Methylomirabilis sp. (SeqCode) | reverse complement strand
TTTCACCTTGCCTTTGTCCTGAATGCGGAATACCCTTTTCATGAAGCGGCTCCTTTCTGTGTGGGGTGCTCGGTTAGCGCCACTAACCGCTCCACCCTAAGGGAGTCGCTTCGCTTTTTCAACTAACTATGGCACACCTTCTCCGACTTCCGTCCCCTTGGGTAAGCGTTGGGAAACGGCGATTCCGCGAGATCACCAACAGATTGACCATCCCATGGCGAAGATCGCTAAGGGTCTAAAAGCACCAAACGAACAAAGCTTGCCCGCTTTCATCCGACTATGTTGGACATTCTAGACTGCATCTCGAACACATCGGACGGGGTCCTGGCGGTCGATCGGGAGCAGAGGATCGTCCTCTGGAACCAGGCCGCAGAGATGCTCCTCGGCTTCAAGGCGGAAGAGGTCAGAGGAAGGTTCTGCCATGAGGTGTTCGGGTGCCAGGATGAATTGGGCTGCCTCGTCTGCCATGCGAACTGCCTCGATGTGAGGCTCGCACTCCGGCAAGAGCTAATCCCCACTCGTGACTGCCTGGTCCGCACGAGGGCCGGCCGCGAGATCTGGGTGAGCGTCAGCACCGTCTTGGTCCCGTCACAGTGGCACGACTTGGTCCTCCTGATCCACCTCTTCCGCGACGTAAGCCATCAGAAGGAACTGGAGCGTTCCGTCAAGCAGCTTATCTCCAGTGTGTCGAAGCAGGCCCTGCCCTCAGAAGCTGACTCACCATTGAGCCCACCCGTTCCTGGCTCTTCGATGGACCTGACGAAGCGCGAGCAGCAGGTGCTTCGCCTTTTGGCCTCAGGGACCTCGACGCAGGCCATCGCCGCGAAGCTCTTCATCAGCCCCGCCACGGCGCGAACCCACATCCACCGCATCCTTGCCAAGCTCGGGATCCACAGCCGGCTCGAGGCGGTCACCCTCGCTCTGAGAAACAGTCTGATCTAAGAAGGGATCCCAACAGGCGGCATTCTGGCCCACAAAATACATCACACGGCGTAGAAGAATACGGCAAACCGATGATCGACAGGCCCCCAGGGGCCTTTTATATTTTGGTTAAGAACACGCAAGGTGTAGCTGCCCCGAAGAGACGGGGTGAAATTAACAACATTTTCTCTTTGGAAAAGGAGGAAATCCAGTGAAGAAGAACATTTCCAAACTTATGGTTTTGTCGTCTTTTCTGGCTGGGTTCCTAATCGTTGCACCTGTGGCGGCTGAGGCAGTAGCCACACCAGCCCAGTTCCTCGCCAAAATGTATACCGAGGCACTTGGGCGAGCCCCGGACCAGGGGGGATGGCAGGGCTGGGTCACCTGGTTCAACGGGCAGCCCTCGTGTGCTGCTGCAATGCTGAAAAGTGCCGGCGAAGCATTCTACCTGTCTCCCGAGTACGCCAATCTCGGGTATGACCCCGCCGCCAAATTACTTACCGCTTATCGTGGGATTCTGAACCGAGAGCCAGACCAAGCGGGATATACTTCCTGGCTCAGCTATCTGAACTCAGGCGGTAGCTGGCAGACTGTTCTCGATGGATTCTTCAACAGCTCAGAATTTAACGCGCTCGTCGGCCAGATCTGCAGCGTGGATCCATACTTCTTCGGATCAATGCCAGTCATGAGTCCCGGTGTTGTCCCCACGACCGGGAATGGCTTCACTGGCGGAACCGCTGATCAGCTCCAGACTGAGCTCAATAACCACTGTCCTTCGGGCAGCACGTATTATTTGGCTCAGAAGGCCGTTGTAACCCTCGACAAGGCCCTAATCATTCACGGTGGTTGTACCCTGACAACCACCGGAAACCTAAGTCATTCCAACAAGTACGCGCTAATGGGTCGACTCGTCAGGGTGTCGAACTTCACCGACTATGCCGTAGCACTTGAGCCCGGGGCCGTCTTGGATGGCGTATGGGTTGATGGCCAGCGGTCATTCGTTGACTATTACAGTGGCTATAACAAAGAGGCGCCCAACATTATCGCGTTGGGCACCAACACCACAGTGAGAAATAGCCGCAGCTCTAATTCGGCTGGATGGACCGCCCTGCGGGCTCAAAGACACAATGTTAGCTTAGCTTGCAATGGGCTCCTAATCGAGAACAATTTGATCACAGGTTATAGCAGTAACCACTTTGGCGAGCAGTCCGATGGCATCAGCGTCTCATGTGAAAACGCCGAAGTCCGGGGCAACCAGATTGTTGACGTCACCGATGGTGGGATTGTGCTCTTCAAAGCTGAGCAAGGGGTTGTCCAGCAATCAATAATCCACGATAACACCATCGTTGCGGCTGGCAGCTCACTGTATTGGGGACTTGTCGCGACCGAGGATTTTTCATGCAATGGCCTCGACAACCCCATCTTCAGTGGGCGTGGGTTCTATAATAACACCGTGTGGTCAGGCCCGAACAATCACGTTGACCTCGCTCTTGGGGTGGGAACCAGAGTAATGCTCCCCCCTACCGCCCCTGGCCCTGGAGGATGTACATTGCAACATAACACCGGGACCGGGGCGACATTCTCCGGTAACACCACTGGGAGCCTGAGCGTCAGGACGAGCGAGGGAATCAACGTCGCCGGGATGAACTACCCCACCGTCCAGAACAATAGTCTCACAGTTAACCTCGTTCAGACGGTGCAGCCCGGGTGTCCTATGCCAAACTACCCACCAGGCGCTTATGTTGCGTTCGACACTCAATTCATTGGTGGGACAATCCAGGACCCCAAACAGGGCTTTGCAGACAATCTCATGCTGAATTGCCTCCTCAATGGACCCCACATAGTGCCCTAATCAACTCGCCCACACAATAAGGCGCCAGGACTCCACCCCGGGCATGTAGCCCGAGGGTGGAGTCCGCGCCCGCCTCCACATTCTCAAGTAGGAAGTGCAGCGATGGCCGGTGCACTTAGGCCGTGGATTGTTGGCACTGCGGTATACCCCGGCTGGCCAACGTGATACCACAGCTTCAGCGGGCTCAAAAGCGATTCGCTTCTGCGAGTGCGCGGGGGCACCGCGCCGTATGCGCGCGCGCTGATAAAGTGGGAGAGAGCTACTGCTCAGCAGGGGACAGTGGCGTGGTAGGCAAGAGGCCAGGTTAATCCTGGATGTCGTGTCTCGCTTGTTGGCAGTGGCCGGCTCCTGATTGCCGCGGTCGGCCGCTACGAAGTCGTCATCCTGAGATGATTAAGATCTTGGATCAGAAGTAATACGGCTTGCGCAAAGGGTAACCTCGTCTGCCATGCGAACTGCTTCCCTGTGAAGCTGGCACTCCGGCAAGAGCCAATCCCCACTTGTGACTGCCTGGTCCGCACGAGAGGCGGCCGCGAGATCTGGGTAAGCGTCAGCACCGTCTTGGTCCCGTCACAATGGCACGACTTGGTCCTCCTGATCCACCTCTTCCGCGACGTAAGCCATCAAAAAGAACTGGAGCGTTCCGTCAAGTAGCTTCTCTCCGGCGTGTCGAAGCAGGCCTTGGCCTCAGAAGCTGACTCACCATTGAGCCTGCCCGTTCCTGGCTCTTCGATGGACCTGACGAGGCGCGAGCGGGAGGTGCTTCGCCTTCTGGCCTCAGGAGCCTCGACGCAGACCGTCGCCGCGAGGCTCTTCATCAGCCCCGCCACGGCGCGAACCCACATCCACCGCATCCTTGCCAAGCTCGGGATCCACAGCCGGCTGGAGGCAGTGACCTTCGCTCTGAGAAACAGTCTGATCTAAGAAGGGATCCCAACAGGCGGCATTCTGGCTCACAAAATACATCACACGACGTAGAAGAATACGGCAAACCGATGATCGACAGGCCCCGCGGGGCCTCTTATATTTTGGTTAGGACCACGCAAGGTGTAGCTGCCCCGAAGTTGGTCCACAGATGGGGCGAAATTAACAACCGTTTCTCTTTGGGAAAGGAGGAAATCCAATGAAGAAGAACATTTCTAAACTTATGGTTTTGTCGTCGTTGCTGGCTGGGTTCCTAATCATTGGCCCTGTGGCGGCTGAGGCGGCGATTCCAGCCCAGTTCCTCGCCAAAATGTATACGGAGGCACTTGGGCGAGCGCCGGACCAGGGGGGATGGCAGGGCTGGGTCAACTGGTTTCAATCAAACACTTGTTCGCAGGCAACGCTGAAAACAGGCGGCGAAGCATTCTATAATTCACCCGAGTACAACAGTCTCGGGTATGACCCCGCCGCCAAATTACTTACCGCCTATCGCGGGATTCTCAACCGAGAGCCGGACGCGGGGGGCTATACGGGGTGGCTCTACAATCTGGAACATGGCGTGACGAGCTGGCCGGCCCTTCTCGATGCGTTCTTCAACAGCGGAGAATTTGGCAATCTCGTTCAATCGATCTGTAGCGGCAACCCTTATTACTTCGGAGGGGATCCAGCCATTACCATTCCTACTAGCGGGGGCGGTGATTTTTCTGGCGGCACGGCCGACGCGCTACAGGCTATGATTGATGGCCCTAATGGCAAATGCACAAATGGCACAAGAGGTATAGTAAGTCTGGCAAACAAGGCTCTTGTAAAGGTCGACAAGTTTATACGGATCCCGAGTGGATGTACCCTCACAACCGTAGGGAATCTGACTCATAACAAGTACGCCCTGATGGGTCGACTCGTCAGAACCGCACATTTCGCCTCGCCTGAGGCTGTCGTGAAACTCCAGCCCGGCGCAGTCTTGCAAAGCGTATGGGTGGACGGCCAGCGCTCGTACGTTGGTGGCTTCAGTCATGAAGATATAAACATCAGCATGAGAGGTGCGAGTGATGCTAAGGTGTTAGACAACCGCAGCTCGAATTCTGCTGGGTGGAACGCGATCTGGGCCGCGGACTTGGAGTCTCATGCTCCTGTTCCATGCCAAAGACTTCGCATCGAGGGGAACCTGGTCACGGCTTACGACAGTGACCACTTCAACAGTTCGGGCAGAATTATGACCGATGGCATTTCCGTGAATGGGTGTGAGGATGCTACCGTGCAGAATAACGACATCGTTGACGTAACGGACGTCGGGATTATACTCTTCAGAGCAAGACCGGGAGTAGTCCAGGCCTCCCTAATCCAGAATAACACGATTGTTGCTGCTGGCAGCTCAATGGGCTTTGCGATTGCGGCAGAGCCGCATCAAAACGTTGGGGATCAGCCCAGCTTCAGTGGTTCTTCGGTCCGGAATAACGTGATATGGAGTGGACCGAATAATCATATTGACATTACGCTCGGAGTAGGAACCAGAACTGTCTGGGGGACAAGCTCGGACACCGGTATCGGGGCATCATTCTCGGGCAATAACAGCGGAAGCCTGAGCGTCAGGACGACCGAAGCAATCTCGGTCGCCGGAATGAACAATCCCTACATCCAGAATAACAACCTCCAAGCTGTGTCCACTCCAACGAATCAGTGTCCTCTGCCAGCTATTGCCAACGCTGTTGCCATCGACTCTATTACCGTCTACGCACCCCAGAATATCCAGGACCCCAAACAGACCTTTGCGGACAATCTTTTTGTGGACAATCTCGGGCAAGGCTGCATCGTCAGTGGTCACGTCGGCCCCTAGTCGGCTTACTCGTCATGTACGGCCACAAGAATCTCACCTCGGGGCACCGCCCCGAGGTGAGACGTGCCCACCACTTAACCCAAGGAATAAATGGGGCGATCTCGCATGAGGGCAAATACGTAAACACGATGAGCAAGGACCTTAGCCTGATCATATGCCAATCCAAGCCCAGCCCACCATGAAATTCACCCCAAACGTTGCAGTTAACCTCATACATTAGGCTCTGTTGCCGGAACTGCCTTGCAGTTAGCGGGAGTCGGGAGCAGGCGCTGGAGGTGAGCGAGGAACGCCACTTGCCACGGTTTGGCGCGCGACAGCCGGAGCATCGGTTGTCGCCCATCTGCCCCGAGGATCGCCCCGCACGCGAAGAGGGTGGTCCGTAGCGTCGCCAGCGTCCGCAAGGTGGCGTGTCCCAGGGTCCGCTGAAACTCTCCGATCAGGTTGTAGAGAAGGCAGATGAAGCGGAGGGCGGCCTCGGTCCCCGAGAAGCGCCGGGAGCAGAACCCGTCCGCCCCGAAGGCGCGCTTGAGTTCCTTGACCCGATTCTCGCTGTCGGCCCGACCGTTGTAGGTCCGCCAGACCTCCTCCGGCAGGGCCGTGAGCGTCGTCACGACTGCATGAAACCGATAGCCGGGGACCTGCAGCAGTTCTCGGCCGCGTGCGGCGGCGCGGATCGCCAGCACTTCCCGCACCACCACGATCCGCCGCGCTTGGAAGGCCAGCGCGGCGACCTCGAGGCCCGCGGCGAAGGGCCGGAAGGTGAGCCCGGTCACCCCGGCCTGCAGGAGGCTCGTGAACCACGCGGCGATGGCATAGGTGAGCGCGGCCGCCTCCAACGCGACGAGGACCGCCTCGTCGAAGAAGCCGCTGTCCGCCAGGATGAGGGCGACCCGCGCCCGACCCGGCAGGAGCGCCAGCGCCTCCGCGAGGAAGGCGGTGACCCTCGCTCTGAGAAACAGTCTGATCTAAGAAGGGATCCCAACAGGCGGCATTCTGGCTCACAAATACATCACACGATGTAGAAGAATACGGCAAACCGATGATCGACAGGCCCCGCGGGGCCTTTTATATTTTGGTTAAGACCACGCAATGTGTAGCTGTCTCGAAGTTGGTCCACAGATGGGGCGAAATTAACAACCGTTTGTCTTTGGAAAAGGAGCACTTCCAATGAAGAAGAACATTTCCAAATTTATGGTTTTGTCGTCTTTGCTGGCTGGGTTCCTAATCATTGGGCCTGTGGCGGCTGAGGCGGTGATACCAGCCCAGTTCCTGGCCAAAATGTATACCGAGGCACTTGGGCGAGCGCCGGACCAGGGGGGATGGCAGGGCTGGGTCAACTGGTTCCAATCAAACGCTTGTTCGCAGGCGACACTGAGAACAGGCGGCGAAGCGTTCTACCTGTCTCCCGAGTTTGCCAATCTCGGGTATGATAACGCCGCCAAATTACTTACCGCTTATCGGGGGATTCTGAACCGAGAACCAGACGAGGGGGGCTTCAGGGGGTGGCTCAGCTATCTGAACTCAGGCGGGAGCTGGCAGACTGTTCTCGATGGATTCTTCAACAGCTCAGACTTTAACGCGCTCGTCGGCCAGATCTGCAGCGTGGATCCATACTCCTTCGGACCAATCCCGGCTCTCGACATTTACAAGATTGAAACCGGGGTTAGTAGTAGGACCCAAGCTGGTCTTGAGACGGATCTTAGTAACGTTGCGCCATCATGCGGTACGGTACGACTGCATCCCAAGGAGGTTGTAACCCTTACCCATTCTCTGGTTATTCCTTCTTGTGTCACATTATCCACAGAACAAAACCCAGACCATTTCAAGTACGCGCGTATGGGTCGACTCGTCAGGGGGCTGAACTTTGACCCTATCAACCCGGTTACCGTGGAAATTCTTCCGCGCGGCGTCTTGGACGGCGTATGGGTGGATGGCCAGCGCCTCTACGTTGGCTATAACGGTGGTGCGGCCAACATTAACGCGAGGGGCAACACCACAGGGGCCACCAACACCACAGTGAGAAACAGCCGGAGTTCTAATCCGGCTGGATGGACCGCCCTGCGGGCTGGAAGGGATGATCCTGCGTCGGCCTGTGGAAGCATTAGCATTAGGCTGCTACTCGAGAACAACTTGATTACAAATTATGCTAGCGAACACTTTCTCAGTTACGGCATTAACAAGCAGTCTGATGGCATCAGTGTCTCATGTGAAAACGCCGAAGTCCGGGGCAACCACATTGTCGATGCGACTGACGGGGGGATTGTGCTCTTCAAAGCTGAGCAGCAGGGGGTTTCCCAGCAATCAATAGTCCACAATAACACCATCGTTGCGGCTGGCAGCTCAATGTATTGGGCACTCGTCGCGTCAGAGGATTTTTCATGCAATGGCCTCGACAACCCCAGTTTCAGTGGGAATGGGTTCTATAATAACACCTTGTGGTCAGGCCCGAACAGTCACATTGACCTCGCTCTTGGGGTGGGGACCAGAACAATGGTCCCCCCTACTACCCCTGGCCCTGGAGGATGTACATTACAACATAACACCGGGACCGGGGCGACATTCTCCGGTAACACCACTGGGAGCCTGAGCGTGACGACGATGGAAGGAATCAACGTGGCCGGGATGAACAACGTCACCGTCCAGAATAATAATCTCACAGCTAACCTCACTTTGATGGTTAGGTGTCCTGTGCCAAACTCTCCACCAAGTGCTTATGT
Organism: Methylomirabilis sp. (SeqCode); assembly: GCA_041491025.1. Classification (GTDB taxonomy): domain Bacteria; phylum Methylomirabilota; class Methylomirabilia; order Methylomirabilales; family Methylomirabilaceae; genus Methylomirabilis. Next base: position 12,644 of record JBGPUH010000008.1, on the reverse strand, counting down.
TGCGTTTGACAATCAATTCGCTAGTGGGACAATCCAGGACCCCAAACAGGGCTTTCCAGACTCTCAAATGAAGGATTGTATCATCACATCCCCCCATTGACACCCTGATCAGCTCGCCCACACAATAAGGCGCCAGGACTCCACCCCGGGCATGTGGCCCCGGGGTGGAGTCTGTCCGCCTCCAAATTCTCAAATAGGAAATGCAACGATGGCCGGCGAGGTCATGTCAAAAGGTGTGCAAAAAGAAGTCAGGCGGCAGCCTCCCAGGGACGTTCCTGGACTCGCACTCCGTTGACATACTGCGCTCCGTCATGAACTTCTTTCATCAACTCCGGGGCGTGCAGCCGCCGGAACCGCTGCTGGGCGACCAGCAGCATCTTCCAGATGACCGCGGTCGCGTTCTCCACCCGCTTGAACCGCTTCGCCGCGTCGGTCCGCAGGCGCAAGGCGGCGAAGGGCGACTCGATCGGGTTGGTCGTCCGCAGGTGCACCCAGTGCGCTGTGGGAAACTGGTAGAACGTGAGCATCCGGTCCCAATCCCGGTCGAGCACCGTGGCGGCCGCCTCGAGCCCCTGCTGCCGGCACCAGTGCTGGTACCCCGCCTTCAGTCGCTCCGCGTCCTGCTGCGTGGCCGCGTAGGGAATCTGCGCGAGCTGGAGCCGGGCCTGGGCCTGGTGCCGCTTCGGCACCTTGTCGAGGGCGTTGAGGATCCGATGGTTCCAGCACCGTTGTTCCTGCGTGTCGGGGTAGACGTTCCGCACGCTCGCCCAGATCCCCAGATGCCCGTCCCCGATCACCAGCTTCGGCGCGACCAGGCCACGGGCTTTGAGGTCGCGGAGTACCGCCGACCAGCCCTCGGTCGATTCCCGATGCCCCGGGACCAGCGTGACGAGCTCCTTGCGGCCGTCACTGAGCGCGGCCAACACCACCAGCACGGCCGCCTTCTCCTTCTCCAGGCCCGCCTTCACGTACACGCCATCCACCCAGAGGTACACGACCTCCAGGGTGTCCAGGCGCCGGCTCGCCCACTGGGCCTGCTCAGCGTGCCATCGCTCCTTCAGCCGTCCCACGGTCGCGGCCGACAGGGGGGCGTCCTTCCCCAGCAGGCCGCGGAGGGCCAGGTCGAAGTCCCCCAGCGCGAGCCCGTGCAGGTACAGCTCAGGCAGCAAGGCGTTGACCTCCGGTGTTCGCCGCGCGAACGGGGGCAGCAGACGGCTCTCGAACCGCTGCTGCAACCCTCGGACACGGGGTCTTCGGACCGTGACCGTGCCACAGCTCACCGTCAGTCGCCGCGGCTTGCCATGTCCGCTGCGGTAGCCCTGGGCGCCATCCACGGCCTTCCGACGCGCCGACTTGCGGCGCCCCAGCAGCTCGTCCACTTCGGCTTCGAGCAGATCCTGCATCCACTCGCGCATCTTGCTCCGAAGCCACGCCTCCAGACGCTCCCATGTTGGGCTTGACGCGACGATCGGTTCTGTGGTCTGCTTCTTCATGGCGGTGTCCTCCTCTCTCTGACCGGGTGTCAGCCCGGTGGGTTCGTACGTCACCCGAGAGGGTACACCGCCTTTCTCCTATTTGCACACCTTCTGATGGTACCTCTGGCCGGCACGTTAGGGTGTAGATAGTTGGTGCTGCGTTATACTCCGGCTGGCCAACGTGATAGCGAAGTGTTAGCGGGGCCAGCTCCACTTCTGCGAGTGCGCGGGGGCACCGCACCGTATGCGCACGCGCTGATAAAGTAGGAGAGAGCTACTGCTCAGCAGGGGACACTGGCGTGGAAGGCAAGAGCCCAGGCTAATCCGGGATGTCGTGTTTCGCTTGTTGGCAGCGGCCGGCCCCTGATTGCCGCTGCGGGGCGCTACAAAGTCGTCATCCTGAGATGATTAAGATCTCGGCTCAGAAGTAATACGGCTTGTGCAAAGGATAACCGCGACAAACGTCAGTGGTTGGGCCGCCCTGCGAGATTACTACCTCTAGCCACGGTGCCACCAAGACGAATTGATTCGATCTCCATGCGCGCAGGCGATGGAATCAGCCTGAAACGCATCTGAGCGACCCTGGCCGTTAGCAGCCACGGGATATACCGCCCAATCGGTGCACTATAGGTCTGCCCGCGTCCATCAACGATGACAGGGAATACCGCGGCACTGGGCTCACCAAACTGACCATCCGCCTTCCGCCAAGCGACTTCTGCATAGATTGTTGCACCTGTCGCATCGCGACCCAGCGGATCAGCTTTCATCCGAATCTCGAACACATCCTCGCTCGAAGGGGTCCATCCTGTCGGCAGATTTACGAGGAAATCGTCATTCGCGCCCGGCGGGATCTGCGAACCTTCCACACCAAGCTCCACCTCGCTGCCTTGCCCCTGCCCGGCATCATTTCCCTTCCTGCGGTTCCATACAACATCCTTCCGCATGGATGGACGGTTAACCAGTTCCTTGACCTGGGTCGAGAGATCGCGAAGGTTCCTCGACTCCCGGTCATACGAAAATATTAGATCCTTTTCTCCTAGGTCCAAGCGCCTCAAGTCTGGAAGACCTGAGAAACTATCATGGGCGTACCAGGCCTCCCATGCTGTATCATGGACCTTGAAATCTCTGTGCCCGTAGAAAAGGCGGATCGCCTCATTCAGGTATGGACCGTAGACGATATATTCGTGCCAGCGCACTGGCGCACCGTAGATGTAGAGGCGTGTCCCGGGTACAAGTTGAGGATGGAGCGCATGGAGGGCTGCGGGGAGCTTTGCGGCCACCTCGCCGAGCTTCTTCCAGTGAGCATTGTTGAGCAGGGTCAGCAAGCAGAACGCCGCACCCATCCCCATAGCGGACACCTCCAGGGCATTCCTCTTCCACTGACTCAAATGCCCTACTCCCCCCAGGAATAGTTCTGCAGCAATGATCGCCAACGGAACCGTCGGAAAGTAAAGGTACCGTGAGTTGATGAGTTCCGGACTGATGTAGAGCAGGTGATACATCGGTAGAACGGAGAGCAGAAGGAAAGCCAAACAAAAGGCAACGGACTGTCGCCGCAGAACGTGACTTCGTACGATGAGGAGCACGAGCGGCACGGCGAGTATGAAGGCAATCACCGGCTGTAGGAAGCCGACTATTGGAATCGATCGATTGAACGGGAACAGGAAGGAAAGGGTGGGGGTCACGATAAACGCGAACAGGGCGATGGCTGGTTTCGGCCTGAAAACCGACGGGGCACCTGTCCCCTCCCGGTAGCCTCCGATATCTCCGATTGTGACTATCCGAAATACGAGATACGCCACCATCACAAGGGCATGCAGGCCAATCAGACCAAAGCCTCTAGTTTCTATACGTTCATCATCTGACTTCTTCCAGATCATGGTATAAGCAAGAAGCACCGACGGAAGTGTAATTGCCACTTCTTTGCTCATCAAGGCGAAGGTATAAGAGAGAAGCGACCAACCTGCCCATGCTTTTGAGCGCGTCTGGAGAAATCGAATGAAGGCAAGAAAAGCTCCCAAATAGAAGAACGCCGCGAGAACGTCCGGTCGGCCCCCGATCCACGTCACAGCTTCTGGGTGCAGGGGGTGGACGGCAAAGAGGAATCCGGCCAGCAATCCGAGTTGTCTTCGGCGCGTTAGGTGGGCTGCAAGGCGATATACCATCCAAGAGTTCGCCAAATGCACAATTAAGCTGGTCAACCGCCAACCGACATAATTCGTTCCCCAGACAAGATAGTTAAACAGAAACGAGACTACGAGTAGTGGACGATACCAAACTGCCCCTCTCCGCGGTACCAAGTAGTGGAAGAACACCTGAGGGATCTCGACGATATCCGTGCTCACCTGCAAGAATGCAAAGTCGTCGAACACGGGAAAGGCGCTGAGGGAAAGAAAATAGACGCAGAGGAGGGGGATGGCAAGGAACAACAGTGCCCAGCAGAGATCCGCCAGTTTGCCATCAGCTAGGAAGTCGAATCCGGAACACCGTTTCTCCTGCTGAACGGAGGCAGGCTCAACGAAAACTTTGAGAAGAAGGAGCCCGCAGAATACGAAGAAAAGGGAGTGCCGAGTCCAAGGAGCAATGGTGTTTGGTGAAGGAATAATGAGGAGCCCTGCTGCGGAAGCTACGAGCAAGGCTGCTAGCAGAAGCAGCAAGAAGCCCAAGAGGGTTCCAGGGCGCGTAAGGGCAGGCTTCATGCCGAGTCGTATCATTCCTCGTTCGCGGGAAGAAAGGCCGATACAGTTCGTTGGGTATCGCGTGGAGTCAGATGGAACCTATCCAAGAAAGTTAGGATCAATCATACGAGCCGAGCCATGTGGTGGCGACTTGGAAGATCAGCAAGGCTTGTGGAATACGGCGGAATTGAAATTGAATGGCCATAAGCTTTCGGTCCACGCCCGCACGATGGCCTCTCGTAACTTCACTCTAGTAGGATCGGCCAATCGCCATCAGGCTCGCTCCAACCGGCATCGGCACTCGCCCAATCAGGTGCCGCTCAATGGCAAACACGGCCGCCAGAAGGTCGTTTATCAAGCCGGGGCGGTTGTCCTCGAAGTCGCTATGCAAACGGCGGTCGGGCGCTGCCGCTTGATCACATCTTATCAAGCCGGGGCCGTTGTCGTCGAAGTCGCCATGGAGACGCTTGGCCAAGCCCAAGGCGCGACGAACCCACCGAACGGCCGCTATCGGTGCGAACAGGAGCGTGTTGAAATACATGAAACAGGGGCGCGGAAGCCGCGCTCGGGCGAACGCATCACATAGCGCTCGCCTGGTATATCTCCGCCGGTGGTGACTGATAACGTCCTGCTGCCCCCACAGGCTAGGCAGCGCAGGCACTGTGACCAGAAGCAAACCACCGGATTTAAGCAGCCGGGCTGCCTCGCGTAGGCCGGCAGCGTCGTCATCCAGGTGCTCAAGTACATCTAGGGCCAGGATCGCGTCAAACGACCCGGGTGCTAGCGGAGCTGCTTCGAGCTTACCGACAACAAATAGCAGCCCGGACGCTGGCCGCGGGGCATGGAGTGGATCAGCGTCTAAACCCACCACCCGTCCGTTGGGTCCGGCAATCGGCGTCAGCCAGGCGAGCCCTTCCGCTGGGCCGCAGCCCACCGAGGCGATGGACAAAGCGGTTTCCTTACTCAGCTCGCGACGCAGCACCGCCTCGATAATTCGCCGGCGGCCCCGAAACCACCAATGCCACTGTTCCAGGTTGCCGTATTGCGCAGCGTAATAGTCCTTCATGACTTCACGAAGTGTCTCTTCGCGGGCTCACATTTCAGTTGGCGGCATCCTCACTCACCGCTCCTGCGCCGGAATCGGTGAATCCCACGCGGGAGCTCACGACGTAGAGAGGGCGCCTCCGAACTTCGTCATACATGCGGTTCAAATACTCGCCAATGACTCCCAGCACCAGGAGCTGAACTCCCCCTAGGAATAACATTATAGCCAAAGTCGATGCCCAGCCACGCGGGCTCGGAATATTCATGAGCTTAGTGATTAGTGCCCACAAAGCCATCGCGAAGCCGATGCATGCCGTAAGGAAACCAAGCCATGCGGCTGCACGCAGCGGCAGAGCTGAGAATCCGATATAGCCCGACAGTGCCAGGCTTGTCAGCTTGCCCAGCGTATATTTTGGTACGCCAGCGTGACGTGCGGCGCGCTCGTAATCGACGCCAACCTGCTTGAACCCTACCCAGCTCCGGAGTCCTCGCAGAAACCGATTGCGCTCCCGCATCGAGACTAGTACGTCTACCACGCGCCGGTCCAGCAAGCAGAAGTCTCCCACATCTAAAGGCACATCAATTTGCGCCACGATCCTCATCGTCCGATAGAACAACGCGTAGGCAGTGCGTTTCAAGAGCCCCTCTTTCCGTGCCCTCCGCACAGCGTAGACCACATCATAGCCCTCCCTCCATTTCTCGATCAACTTATCTAGGAGTTCGGGCGGATCTTGGAGATCGGCATCCATCAAGATGACAGCCTTTCCTGTTGCCTCATCGAGACCTGCCTGCAAAGCTGCTTGGTGGCCAAAGTTCCGCGAGAAATGAATCGTCTTCAGACGTCGATCAGGGATGTAGAAGGAGTCTAGGATCTGGGCAGAGCCATCGCGGCTGCCATCGTCTACGAATAGAATCTCGAAGGACCCCCCAGCTATCTTTTCGAGTATCGGAACAAGCCTGGTTACGAGCGAATCTAGGTTCTCGCGCTCATTGTAGACTGGCAGCACAACCGATATGGTAGGTATCATCATCAATTTCTACTTCGTGATTGGACGAACTTCACCGCCATCGTTTCCAAAGCTGTTCAATGCGTCGCTGCAAACGCTCGGCCACGGCCTCCGACAGCGCGCCTCGGATCTTCCTGGTCGCCCGCACCGCCCGCCTCTGTCTGCCGCCCGTCCACGGTCTCCTCCAGGTAGTGGTTCAACGCCTCCCCGATTAGAACTGAGTATCCCAGCGAGCGTCGTCTCGCGGACAGAGCCAGGTGCCTCACCCGCTGATCATCGGTCAGCTCAATCCTCGCTCGCATCGACGCATCACCCTAATACTCAAGTACGAAAGTGTCAAGCGGATTAGCCAGAGTTAGGTGGGCAGGTCGCCCTACTCCCGTGTTGCGGCATATGCGCTTCCCAGCTCGCACCGGGGGGCACAGCAGGAAATGCGAACGCACCTGGCAGTCTCCCGACACGCGAAAATGAGGACGAGGCAACCGTCGCCAGCCTTGCGTAAATCGATAATGCTTCCCCCACTGCCTGTTCTGCAACTTGGTCGTTGAGTTCAAGCAGATCCCGTAGGTCCCGTGGCGACCTGCCCTACGGGCCACCGTTGTCGCATGCGCAGCGCTCCTGGGAGCCGCGCCGGCGCCGAGCCCGCAATTCAGGGGTCCCGCTAAGACTTGCCAAGCGACTTTCCCTTCCTAATCTATTTTATTGTGTAAACGATGGAACTGAAGAGACATCGAGTGACGCAGTGGAGCTCAACGCGGTGAGAGGACCCACATTCATTCCTGCAGGAACAAGTACGTACAACTCGTACCTCATGACCGATTCCCTGGCAAATGTTAGGTCGAAAATACACCAAGTTTACCAAACTGGTGTCCGATAACTCCGGCGCGACGTCTGGCCGGCGCGTGCCGCATGGACAGAAGGATCTTGGAAAGAGGGCAGTCCTTGTCAACCGGGGGTAGCTTACTAGGGCAACGAGGATTCCCTGCATCGGATGGTACATCCACCGCAGCACCGCCATAAGCCCTTGGGGCGATCAAGTGAGGCTCGGCAGGCGGAGAGGGATGCGCGAGGCTCTCTCGCGAATTGAGGTAAGTGCACAGGCGGCGCGCAGACAGGGAGTAATGGTTCTAAACCCCGGCAAAGAGATATGGAACCTCCCTGACGCCGAAACGACCAGCAATCCCGCGAAGAGGATCCGCGTGAGGTTCAAAAGACGTCTACCTAGTCGGTTTCCAGCCTTGCAGAGCATGCGTGTCGCCTCAGTTGCCTGACTGCCGGTTAGATCTTTCGCCCGACTCATTGAAGGCCGGAACGATGAGAGAGACTGAGGGTCGAGTCTGGGATGCCACAGCTAATGAGATGCCAGGGGTGTTAGCGCTTCCGCAGCAGGTATACGTCCTGGTTGCCGCAGGCCTGGAGACAGTTGGGGATAGACTGGAGCAACTCGAACCACGGTTCAATCATGGTGGCGAAGCAGGCTTCACTCTGGTACACCGAGCAGAGATTCTTCCCCTCAGATGAGACGTTCATGACCGCATAGCCATGCTTTCTAAAGGCGCTCAACTGAGGCTCCGGAAGGAGCTTGGCAAAACTTTCCCCGTGGGTTGACACCATCAAATAGCCACCCGGGGCCAGCACGCGGTGGAATTCCTCAAGCCACGCCAACTGCGATGGCTTGGCCAGATGCGTGAAGACGGAGAACAGGTAGATCAGGTCGAAGTATTTGTCCGGGAAATTGATCGGGGGCAACAACCCGTTCGTCTTGAATTCGCCAAATGTCAGATGTCGTTGACACCACGAAACCAGATCCGGGTTAAGATCGGTGCCGAACACATTGATCGTCTTCGCGTGCGGTTCCCACCAGCGAAATACTCGGCCACATCCAACCCCGAAATCCAGGACGTTCTTTAGATCAGATAGCGAGACGTCCTTGAATTTCAGGCAGTCTTCTATGAATTGAAACCCTTTTCGTCCGAACTCATAAAATTGCCTTCTGTCAATATCATGCGCAACAAGGTGGATCAGATAATCGCTTGGAAGGTTCTTTACTTGACTGAACTCAATATCTTCACTCGAAAGACACTTGGCATCTTGCAGCGAGATGCTCTCCAGGAAAAACGACTGACCTTGAGATGAGACCGCAACCACATCCAGGATAGAACCGCTGAGCTCCGTCGGCAGATCAAGAACGCCGCTGAAGCCCACGACCGCTGAAGCCAGAAGTGACGCAACATCGGGCCGCTCTTTTGCAACCGGAATGTCCCCCAACAATACGTCATCGGCGTAAAACCGGACCTCAACAATGGGGTCACTGATATCCGGATTAAAAGCCCAGCCCTCAAAGAAATTAATCGTTCCCAATGTCATGATATTCCTGAACCCTTTCTGATCGATGCGGTATTGAATTTCACGCGAAGTGGACCACCAGGCTCTACGTCCCGAGGCATATATCCCTTTAAGCAACCTGGACCCCGGAAAGTCCCTCTGCATGTTCTTCTGAGCCGGCTCCTGTTGCGGGATATTGCGGATTTTCTGCCCCTCTGCAGCATTTCCTTCCACTGCTGAATATTGCCCTCTCCCCCCGATGAGCCGGATCGAAGAAACGGCCACGCCGAGAAGTCGAGTGTCCGTCCCCCCGTTTCGCAGGCTCGGGATGAACGAGTCTTTCGGCACGATCAGAAGCTTCAGTCGCCGGCCATCGTGCTTCAGGTCAAACTGCTTCGTCTGCCACTTCCCGGGCTCGCTCTCACAGTCCCCCAGGAACTGGTTATTCAGGCGAAGTGTCAGCCCGCTCGCCGTGGGAGCGTAAAACTCGATCTCGATCCGCATCTCCTCGTGACTACCGCCAGGATTATCCAGGAAGGCGATTCCGCAATACGAGGTCCACCGCACAACGCGATCGCCCCACTGCTCACGAGCGTGCCAGCCGAGACCGAGCTGGCGCTCATCGTTCTTGCCCATCTCTATAAATGAGTCGAGTGCATCCATGGCCGATACCTGCTAATGGCCCATTCGAGAAGGCATACGGAACTAAGGATGGCGCATGTGCGCTTGGTGAATTTAAGGAAGATACAAGAGCCGTTCAGTAACTCGCCGGATTATAAACGCCCCCGCTTGACAGTCCATTTTTCGCTCGTAAGTCTGTGAAATGGCCGAAGTCGGTCTGTAAGCCGGATCCTGTACGGGCAACCCTCGCGGGCCGACCGGATGACCATTCCTCTAGGCCCGACGTTGCCGCCGGGCTCAAGCGGCCTACCCGTCCCGCCTGCACCAAAGGAACACGAGAGCGGGCCACTCTCTGCCCCGCCGCCGCTCGAAAGCGACGACGAAGGGGCGGGACCTATTTGGCCTTGCTCCGGGTGGGGTTTGCCAAGCCGGCATGTCACCATGCCGCTGGTGCGCTCTTACCGCACCATTTCACCCTTACCCACGTGGCCATTCGGCCGATACTGCAACGTGGGCGGTGTCTTTTCTGTGGCACTTTCCGTGAGGTCACCCTCCCTGGGCGTTACCCAGCACCCTGCCCTGCGGAGTCCGGACTTTCCTCCCGTCCCGACGCCTCTCGGCGTCGAGACCGGCGGTCATCCGACCGACTTCGGCCATTACCAACGTAACGCACAGTGGGATGATTTGCAACCTAAGAACAGAGAAAGACAATCTGATCTTTTCACTCGTCTCTCATTGTGAGCACTGAAACAGTGAACGGCAATCTTAATGCTAAGGGGCGAGATTGCTGCGCTTCGCTCGCAATGACGACTTCCTGCTCTATTCTTAGGTGCAACCGGAATCTTGACAATGATAGCCTCGACTGATAAGTACCAAGTGTTGACCTTTCACCCTGCCCTCTCCCCAACAGGGGGCGAGGGGTTCTGAGAGGCTGAGGAGGAACGTTATGATGAAGACAAGTAAGAGCCAGTACAGTAGATGCCAAAGAGTTTGAAGTGATGGATCGGATCATATTGATCAAAGGGGGCGGGGACATCGGCACAGCGGTGGCTGTCCGCCTTCATCACGCCCGCCAAAAGGTGGTTGTCACCGAGCGTCCGGGCAGTCCGATTCTCCGGCGAGCGATGTCCTTCGGCGCCGCTATCGACCAAGGCGAGGTCGTGGTAGACGGCGTTCGGGCACGGCCGGCTGCGACCGAGGCCCAGACCAGGACCCTGTTGGGGACGCAGGTCGTCCCGGTGTGGACAGCAGGATGGGCAGCCGCTCTCGATGCGCTCTCTCCCAAAATCCTCATTGATGCTCGGATGATGAAACGTGAGCACAACACGGAAACCAGGAAGAACCACGCTCCCCTCGTCATCGGGCTGGGGCCCGGATTTACCGCAGGCGAGGATGTGCATCTGGTGATCGAAACGAACCACGGGCCGAATCTTGGCCGGATCATCAAGGAGGGCGCCGCGGAACCCTACACCGGCATTGCCAGGGTGATACAAGGGTACGGCCTGGAGCGGTACGTCTATGCGCCGATCGACGGGACATTTCTCACCACATGGGAGATCGGCGCGAGCGTCGAAGCGGATCAAGTGCTGGGGCGAATCGGCAAGGAAGAGTTGAGATCCCGATTTCCTGGGATTGTCCGGGGAATCTTGAAGTCAGGGACGGCGGTATGCAATGGGCAGAAGCTGGTCGATCTTGACCCTCGCGGGGAGGAGAGCGTCACGCGAACCTTCACTGATCGAGCCCTGAGGATTGCAGAGGCGGTCCTTCTGGCCATCGAGGAATGGGAACGGAGTCAAGAGTGAGATTGCTGAGCCCGCGGCGCGCCCATAGGCATGAAAGTCCGTCCCAGCCCCCCTCACCCTCGCCGCCCCCACTGGGGGCGCGGGAATCCTATCGTGCCAATTCAGAACTGACAACGCTAGCGCGCGGTGACGAGATCGGCGATCGCCTCGAAGACGACGGGTCCTATCCCCTTGACCTGCCTCAGCTCATCCACGGCGTTGATCCTGCCTTGCTTCTCTCGATAGGCCACAACGGCCTCAGCCCTCTTCCGGCCGAACAATGGGAGGGTCATCAGCTCATCGATCGAGGCAGCGTTGAGGTCTACAGGGAGCCGCGCCTTGCCTGTGGCGAGCTGCGCATCCCGATACTCCCTCAGATGATTTCGAAGGTGCTCTTGCGCCGCATCTTTGTTCCTCGGGTCAAGCCATTTGACCTCATCGATCCGGCCTAGGGCGCTCAGAAGATGTGGAACATCCGGCTTTCCCGTGTGGTCGTGATGCGGCAGGTGACGGATCTTCTTGCCCTCTGGGGTCGTCTCGATGGCTGCGAACGCAGAGTCTTCAAGGGAGGTGATGTAGCGGCGAGACCATTTGGCGGCCTCTGCCGACGAGGCGATGAACAGCGGCAGAAGCGCCAGTCCAATGACTTGGAGCCTTGACCAGGTTCTCACCCGTCTGTCTCCAGCCACCTTACCTTCTCCCGCCTTTACTCTACCTTGATTCGTTGCGCCGTACGTCGCAGGGAGCGTCCTGTGGGCCAGCAACGCCGCTAGGCGACGTTAATTGGACCGGCACTATAGCGACGGAAGGTCGCGTCATAAATCGCCCGCACCCGCTCCGTGTGCCGGTGGTAGTCGGCCAGGAACCGGCCCCCAGGGCTCGAGCCGTCACCGGTTTCATACCCGAGCCGCCTGGCCAGGCGGTCGAGCCGGCTTGGATCTTTTGGCAACGAGGAGGTGTCGCGATCGGAAAGGACCCGCAGGCGATTCTGCACATTGCGCAGGAACCGGTAGGAGTCGCCCAGATGCTCGGCATCCCGCTCGGCCAGCAGGCCCGCCCGCGCCGCCGCCTCGAGCGCCCTCAGGGTGTTGCCGACCCGCAAAGCGGGCTGCGCCGCCCCGTACGCGAGTTGGAGGAACTGGGCAATGAATTCGATGTCAACGATCCCGCCGCTCCCCAACTTCACATGCAGCTCGCCGGCTTTCTCCTTCGTCAGCTCCACCTCCATCCGGCGCCGCATCGCCGTGATCTCCGCCGCCAAGCTCTCCGGCGACGTGGGACGATAGATGAGAGTCGCCAGTGAGGCCATGAACTGTTGGGCGAGGTCGAGGTCACCGGCGATAGATCGCGCCCTCACGTAGGACTGTCGCTCCCACAGCTCGGCCGTTCGAGCGAAGTGGTTCTCAAAGGCCGCGAAGGACTGCGCCACCCTGCCCATCGATCCACCCGGGCGCAACCGGATATCTATCCGATAGGCCGTCCCCTCTTTAGTGATGGTCGTGAGGATCTTACAGATCCGGTCGGCCAGCCGACCGAAGTACTCAGCATGGCTGATGCTGTGCGGCCCGCCCTGGGTCGTCCCCTCCTGCGCGTAGGCGAAGGCGAGGTCGAGGTCTGACCCGTACCCCATCTCCTCGGCGCCACACTTGCCAAGGCCCAAGATGACGAACCCCTCCGGCGACGGCGTGCCGAACTGGGCGCTCAGCTCCTCAC
>JBGPUH010000007.1:0-20964 GCA_041491025.1 Methylomirabilis sp. (SeqCode) | reverse complement strand
TTGCGGCGAAGGCGCTGGCGAAACTCTCCGCCGCGGGATGCGACAAGGTTGAGGTGGTGCTCAACCGTCGCGCCTTCGCCATTCCTCAAGCGATTTACAGGAGGCTGTGAGACCAATGTCCCAGACGGCGATCATCCTGGCCGGTGGCTCGATCATCTCCAAGGGGTCTCTCGCGGCGGTGAGCCCTAAACTTCTCCTGTCGATCGCGAACCGGCCCCTGGTGGAATATCTGGCGTCTGCTCTCGCGGCTGCGGGGGTCAGGCGGCTGATCATCTCGTTGGATTCCGCTTCGGGCGAGGCCGCTGCGCGGCTGGCGGATCACTTTCGTGGCTCGTCGCTGCATGTCGAGTGCGTGATTCAGGAAGCGCCCCGTGGGACGGGAGGATCCCTGAAAGAGGTCGAGCCATTGATTCAAGGCGACCCATTCTGGGTGGTCAGCGGGGATTTGTTCCTTAAGACAGGGCTTCGCCAAATGCTGGTCTTTCATCGGGAGCTTGGTTCGGCGGCGACCGTGGCAGTCTTGCGAATCCATGAGCCTGCCTGGGAGATGGAGCGGGTTGAGGTCGATGCCAACCGACGGGTCAGAGCGATCCATCGGATTCACCCTATGCAGAACCGGCGGAGCATGCTGCGCCCTGCCGGGCTGTACCTGTTCGAGCGAGCGGTGCTAGACCTGATTCCCAAAGAGGGCCACTTTGACTTGAAAGAGCAGCTCTTTCCAGACCTTGCAGAACAGGGGATGGCTGCGAGCGTTTGGGAAATCGCGGGGTACTGTCGAACGATCTCGAGCGTCTCCGACTACTTCGCCGCGAACCGGGACGTCCTGCTTGGGCGCGTTCACTTCCAAGGAATGCCCACGTGGCCTCTCCCTGAAGCTTCGACATGGCCCCGCCCACGGATTTCGCCCACCGCCATACTGTTAGACCCCGTGGTGGTCGGTCCGGGTTCCAGCATCGGCGAGGGGGTCGTGGTGACCGGACCCACGACGATCGGCGAAAATTGTGAAGTCGAAGCCAATGCCGTCATCGACGAGTGTGTGGTGCTATCGGACTCCAGGATAGGCCAAGGCGCCCGACTGAACCGGTGTATTCTCGGCGAAGGATCGAAGGTCGAAGACGGCGCTGTTCTGCGCGAAATGATCGTTGTGGAGAAGCGGGAAGAGGCAGGTGACCTCGCCATGTTCCCCGGCAGGCACGTGGCCCTCGGCTCCACCGGGCTCATGATTCCAGCGCCTCGGCAAACGATGGCGAGGAAGGTCTATCTCTTGGTGAAGCGAGGGCTCGACGTGTTTTTCGCGGCCTTAGGCCTTGCGGTGTTGGCCCCTCTCATGCCTCTGATCGCGCTTGCCATCAAGCTTGACTCCAAGGGCGGGGTCATCTTCCGTCAGCGCCGTTGGGGGCTGCATGGACGAGAATTCACGATGTATAAGTTTCGATCCATGGTGGCCAACGCGGAGGAGCTGAAGCGGAAGCTCCTCATCAGCAACGAGGTTGACGGACCGATGTTCAAGATCATCGCGGACCCACGGACCACCCCGGTGGGGCGGTTTCTCCGGGCAAGCAACCTGGATGAACTGCCGCAGCTCTGGAATGTGTTGCGCGGGGAGATGAGTTTGGTCGGGCCGCGTCCGCTCTCGATCGATGAAATGCGCTTCAGCCCCAGATGGAGGGATGTTCGACTGTCGGTCCGGCCTGGACTTACCGGGCTCTGGCAGGTACAGGCGCATACCAAGGTCTCCTTCGCCGATTGGATTCGGTGTGACATGTACTACGTCAGGAACATGTCGCTTTGGCTGGATCTGAAGATCTTATTCAAGACCGTCTTTAAGCTGTTCCGTGGCTAGACGTGGTTGAAAGAGAAGGAGGGGGCCGTTGAGGCGCTTTCAAGCAATACTGTCCGCGCTGTTGATCTCATTCGTGACCGCCTGTGGCGGCGGCCAAGCTGGTCAGGAAGTTCAGCGGGTGAGGTTTCCAGAGATCAAGCCGCCCCCTCCGGGAGCGGTCGAGACCGAGCCTCAAAGGATCCGGAGCGGCGACGTCGTCTCCATGAAGTTTCTTAGTAACCCGGAGCTGAATGAAAATGTCCAAGTCCGATCAGACGGGAAGATCTCTCTCGCCCTTGTGGGGGAGATGACGGTCGCCGGGTTGACTCTGGCCGAGCTCCGCACTAGAATCAGCGAGCGGTTCAAGAGCTTCGTTGTGCGGACGGGCTATGGCGAGCTCCTAAAAGAGGGAGACGATCTCGAGATCCGCTTCCTGTACAACCCGGAACTGAACCAAACGCTGAGGATCCGGTCCGATGGTAAGATCTCCTTGCCGCTCATCGGGGAGCTCGATGCGGCGGGAGTCCGGCCTGCAGAGCTTCGCAAGCGACTGATCGAAAAATATGCGAAGGACATCAAGAACCCGGACGTGGCCGTGTTGGCCGGCCCCAACACGGCCAGGAAGATCTTCAACGATGAGGCCTTTATCTCGGTGACACTGTCCAAGCCGGCCGATCTGGAGGTCTTTGTAGGCGGGGAGGTCCAGAACGCCAAGGCGGTGAAGTTCGAGGGGCCGCTCACGACACTGCAGGCTATCATGCAGGCGGGGGGGGTGAAGGAGACCGGAGACCTCTCCCGGGTCGTCGTGCTCAGGCGAGGGCAGTTCGAGCAGGCCGAGTGGATCTTGACGAATCTCTCCGAGCCCGTTTCGGGGAAGAGCCTGCGGAATGACATCGTTCTCAGCGGCGGGGATGTGGTCATCGTGCCGAGGTCTGGTATTGCCGAGTGGAACCTGTGGGTGAAGCAGTACATCAAAGACATGCTCCCCATCCAGCCTTTCGCCAGCCTTGGCGGCATGTAACGTGCCGGAGGGGTCTTCGGGACTGGTCGATGTGTCTTAGAGGGCTTACCGGTGGGTTCCTTGTGGTTGGGATGCTGCTCGCGTCCGCGGTTGCTGAGGAGTTGCTGCCTGCAGGCGTCATCAATGTTGCTCTTCCAGAGTTCGGCGACCGCCTTGGGGCCGGATCGGACTACGGCCTGGCCAATATTGAGCCCGTGGGAGTCGAGCAGGGGATGGAGCGGGGGCGGCAGATCCGCATCGTCCGCACTCCCCAGGCGCTTCGGCTGTCGCGGCGCAACGAGGCGAGATTCCAGGTCCAACTAGGCGATGTCGAGGGCATCTATTTTTGGATCGAGTCGCAGCCGGTGATTGGGAGGTGGGGCCTGAGCCTTTCGGCCGTGTACCCCGATGGCTTTCGGGAAACGATCTTCAGTCAGGACTTGCGTCGCGAGGCGGAGTATTTTGCCCGAGTTCCGCCAAGGGCTCTGCTGGAGATCCATGTAACCTCCAAGGAGCGCAACCTGAGGATCAGGAAGCGGTTCATCTTCACAGTCAGCCCCGCCCATCTCTCTTTCTCGAGCAACTCGCGCCCGGTCCCGAACCAAGCGAACTGGGATTGAACCAACCCATGACAGTCATGACAGTTCGGAAGGTTTGAAGGAGTCAAGAATGAAGGTGCAGGCCACGGGACGAATCCTGCTCCAAAGCCTCTTCCGCCGGTGGGGGATGATCGCTGGACTGGCTTTCAGCATCATGGGAACCATTTTCATTGGAAGCCTGCTCTGGCCTCGGAGCTATGTGGCAGTAAGCAGCGTCATCATCCAGGGGCGGAATTACGAGAATCTCCTGTTCCCCGAGCCGCGACAGGGCGGGCAGGCCACCGTTTTTATGAATCCGAAGGAGGAGATCAATTCTGAGATTGAGATCATCCGGAGTCGCCCGGTTCTGGAGCGCGTCGTAGAGTCCCTGAAGCTCCACGCTCGCAGGGATGCTCGCGATGTGGGCCTCGGGGACTTCGTTCACCGTGGGATCCGGGCCGCGCTTAATCCGGCGAGGAGTCTGTTGATGAAAAAGGGCCTTGTCAGGGAACGGTCAGGACAGGACCCCTTTGAAGCGGCGGTGACCAGGTTGGGCCAGCAGCTCAGGGTCGAGCCGGCCATTGACTCACAGATCGTCAGGATCATCTACAGTGACCCCGAGCCGGTCCTTGCGAGCCAGGTGGTGAACAGGGTCGCCGAAGAGTACCTGAAGCAGCATCTCACCATTAACCTTAAGCTGGCAGAGAGCAGCTTCTTTGCCGAGCAGATCAAGACGGTCCAGGGCGAGCTGACCGCGCTCCAAGACCAGCTCGAAAAGATGAAGAGCGGGGAAGGGATCGTCTCCTTCTCCGAGCAGAGTAAGTCGCTCCTGAAGAAGCTGGACGGCTTTGACGTCGCCCGGGCTACCGTCCAGAAAGAGATCATCAGCAAACGCTCAAAGGTGGAGAAGATCCGGGAACTGCTGAGGTCTAACCCCGACCTGCTGATCCCACTGCCCGAGATCGCGAGGGATCCTCAAGTCGAGGAGCTGGAGAACAAGCTGGTCAACCTTCGCTTTCAACTTGAAGCCCTGCGGCAGCGCTACACCGAGGGTAGCCGCCAAGTCGTGACCGCCCGGGAGCAACTGGAAGGGCTCCGTGGCCAGATCCGAGACCAGGTCAACCGGTTCCTGGACCGCGAGATGGCGGAGCTTCGCAAGCTCCAGGCTGAAGAGCAGGCACTTACGCAGACGATCAAAGGGCTGATCGCCGAGACGAAGCGGCTTCCGGCAACGGAGCTGGCCTTGGCCAATCTGGAAAAGCAGATTGAGGTTAAACAAGCGGGTTTGACAGGCCTTTGGAAACGACACCAGGACAGCTCCGTGGCCCAGGCAACTGACTTCCGGCTGGAGAACGTGAAGATCGTCAGCCGGGCCTCTGTGCCGTTGAGCCCGGCGGCACCGAACTTGCCCCTGAACATGGGCCTTGGCCTGATCCTGGCCTTGGTGGTCAGCTTTAGTGCCGCGTTCTTCGCAGAATACTGGGACGATTCCTTAAAGGTCCCGGAGGATGTTGAGCGGCATCTCGGCGTTCCGGTCTTCGCCTCCATTCCGGAGCTCTAGCATGGAGACCTCATGGAGGCAAGAGCGTGCGGTGCCTGCCCGGCCTGTAGGTCTCTTCTGGATTCTCCTGGCAGGGGTTCTGGTCGGGTTCCTGTTCCTGATTACGATCCAACTTGGCACGAGGTGGTTTTTCACCCTATTCGTCGGAGGCCTGATCCTTGCCGTATCGTTGGCCCCCAGAAACAGGAAAACCTTCTATCTGGCCCTGCTTGTGTTCACCATCCCGATCGTGGTCAAAGTCAACCTGTATTTCCAGCGAGCGTCGGTCCACCACTCAACCCACGGATTTCTCCTCCTGCTCTATTACCTCCCCCTCTTGGCCCTCTACATCATCTGGGCGGGGCGTTGCCTCTTGGAGCATCGCCCCCCCGGCATTTCAACCCGAGGTCTGGGTCCGTTGGCAGCCTTTTTCGCTGCGGGGGTGATCTCGGTTCTCTTGGGAGGTAATGTCCTCTTCGGGGCCTTCGACCTCTTTGCACTCCTCTGGTCTATTGCCCTCTTCATCTACGCATCCAGCGAGGTCCGAACCAAGCGAGACCTGCAAACCATACTGGTTGCTCTTTTCGTTGCTGTGTGGGTTCAGGGTATCATCGCAGTTGGACAGGGCGAGACGGGGAGTTCCCTGGGCTTGGAGTTCTTCGGAGAAACCACCAAACTGGAAGTCCAGCAAGGGCCCGCCCCCCTGACTCGGGTGGGCGGCACAATCGGGCACCCGAATGAACTTGCGAGGTTTTTCGACCTCATCCTCCCTCTCGGGGTTAGCCTCCTGTTCTGTCCTCTCCGATGGCGAACACGGCTGCTTCTCGGCACGGCCGTCGCGTGTGGATTGTTGGGACTGGCCCTGACGCTTTCGCGGAGCGGGTTGGTCGTGACGGCGGCGGCATGCCTCCTGATCTTCTTCGTGGCGCTTCAGCGGCGCATCGGTCTGCTACGTGCCCTGTTCGCGTGGGCACTGATCATTGTGCTGCTCCTCGGCCTTGTCTTCTCGACTTCAAGCCAGCTCCAAACTCGCTTCTTCAAGGATGACTACCAGGCGGCCTATGGAAGGATTCCCCTGATTCAGGTCGCCCTGAATATGATCCGGGACCGCCCCTTGTTTGGAGTCGGCCTCAACAATTACAGCGACGTCGCGCCCAGATACGACAACACCCCCCAGCGGATAACGTCCTTTTGGAACGTTCCCGTCCACAACCTGTTTCTCTTCGTCGCTGCCCAGACCGGGCTCGTCGGCCTGATCTCGTATCTCCTCTTCCTGCTGGCGATCCTGCGAGCCCTCTGGCCAGCGCTTCGAGCCTCCGATCCCTTCGTGGCGTGGGCCGGTCTGGGGATCGCCGTAGGGATGGCAGCCTTCTTGATCCACGGTCAGGTCGAGTTCGACAGCTTGACCCGTGACTCGCTGTTTTGGTTTATCAGCGGCTTCGCGGTCAGCCTTGGACGTCTGGCTACCTCACCTCCACTCATCTCAAAGCAGGGCGCGCATGAACCCTAGGCCGGCCGGTCCAGAGAACTCGGGCATCGCTCATTCACCATCTCTGCTTGCCAGGAACAGCCTGATCCTCATCGGCGTCGAGGTGCTCGCCAAAGCCCTGGGCATGGTGGTCTTTGTCCTCCTGGCCAGAAAGGTCGGAGCCACGGATCTGGGCGTGTACGCCTTTGCCGTCTCCTTGTCCAACCTAGCTGCCCTCTTTCCGCGATATGGCTTCGAAGGCTACGTCCAACGGGAATTGCCCAGGGCACCCAAGACTTTCCCCCACCTGTGGGCCACGATCGTGGCAATCAAGGTGCCACTTTATGCCATCGCCGTTGGCAGCGTGTTCGTAGCCCTCTGGCTGGGTCAGGCCTCCACTCCGAAGAGCTGGGTCGTCCTTCTGGTTCTGACCTCAACGCTGCTCTACGAATTCCTTCTCTTTCATGCGGCCTGCTTCCGTGCCTTCCAGCGGGCGGAGTACGTGGCCCAGGTCCGTTTGGCCTACTCAGGCTCCTATGCTGTTCTTGGGCTGCTGGCGCTGCGGGCTGGCTTTGGAGTGGCAGGTGTTGCCGCTGCCTTGGTCATCGTAGGGGTGATTGGTGTCATCCATTCAGCGTGGCTCCTACATCGCAGAGTCCACCCCCTGGCCCTCTTTGTGGATCCTGGCGCCATCCGCTCGGTCTTGAAGAAATCGCTTCCTTTCTTCTTGCTGCTCCTCGTGATCCTTCTCTACAATCAGATCGACATCGTACTTCTCTCGTTCCTATCCGGGGATCGCGAAGTGGGAGTGTACGCCGCCGCCACGAAGATCTTCGAGGCTACCGGGCTGATTCCCGCGGGGGTGATGGGCACGGTTCTGCCAGCCCTCGCCCACGACTGGGCAGTCTCCAGGCCTCAATTCGCAGCGACATTTAAAGCTGCCTTCAAGTACTTGACGATGCTAGGCCTCCCTCTGGCCGCGGGCAGCACGATCTGCGCCGCTAAGCTGATACATCTCCTGTACGGCTCGCAGTACGAACCGTCGATCGCTGTCCTGCGGATTCTGATCTGGACTGTGGTGTTTTGCTTCTGGAACTACTTGCTGTTCACAGCGTTGATCGCGATGGATCGGGAACGGGACCTCGTCAAGATCGGGGCTGGTGGGGTGGGTATCAACATCGTAATGAACTTGGTGCTGATCCCGCGATACGGCGCGCTGGGAAGTGGCGCTACCATGGTTATCACCCAAGCGTTTCTATTCTTGCTGGCCCTCCGCGCGGTCCTCCGGGGGGCGAAGAACAACCTCGACCTCCCCATGGCGCTCTTCAACCCCGCCCTCTGCACAGGCGCGATGGCCGTCATCCTCTGGCTCATTCGTGGAAGTCCGCTCCCGCTCCTGATCTCGGTTGGAATCGGAGTCTACTTCGCGGCCCTGCTGGCCAGGGGCGCGGTCCGCCCGGCCCAGCTCAAGGCCCTGTTGGGCCGGGGCGAGTAGGGAAGGAGGCTAGGCTGGAATGGCCGTGTCCTTCGAGCAGGCAGTGCGCGAGACGCTGGTTGCCCTGCATGGGGCAAACCACCCGATGTTCGCCTACTGGCTCCGGGGACACCATGAAGCGGTCGCGGGTGTGAATGAGTCGATCCGGCGGCTCGAGTTGCTGCTAGGCAAGCGACTCACCGGTCTCCGTTGCCTCGACCTCGGCTGTGGGACCGGCCCGGCAGCTATCGCGCTCGCCGCTCATGGCAACTTGGTCACAGCGATCGATAGCAGAACCGATGGCCTCGGGCTCTCGCTGGCGAGGCTGCGGGCGGCCGAGGTGGGAGTCTCGATCGAGTTCTTGCAGGGGGACGCTTGCAATCTCCCCTTGCCCGACGGCTCCTTCGATGTGATCTGGAGCAACCAGGTTGTGGAGCATATCAGAAACAAGGACGCCTTGTTCCAGGAAATGGCGCGTGTGCTACACCAAGATGGGGCGATCCTGCTGCAATGCCCGAATCGGCTTTGGCCGATCGAGGACCACTGTGGGCTCCTCGGCGTGGGCTGGCTCCCGCACGACTTGGCCGCCAGGTACGTCGTCTGGCGCAGGAGGCGCCGATCGGTGACGGAGTGGGACGTTCACCCCATCACGTGGCCCAGGCTGCGAGGCGTCATCAGGAAATCAGGGCTATCGATCATCGCCTCCCGCCTCGACTGGCTGCTCCAGGGACGCAGGGCCAAGAGGCTCTGGCCCTGGGTCAGCCTGGGAGGCCTCCTCCGGCCACAGGCGAGGCTGATCCTGGAGCACTTCGGCTCGGGAATTGTCGCGATCCTTGAGCACGATCGTTCTCTTTCTGCAAGGGGGTCACTCGGTCGGCTTGCACCCCCCTCGCTGGATGAGCGTAGTGGCGACGGTCAATACTCACGGTCGTGATGGAAAGGTACCGGCTGTGCGGAGGCCGGGTCGGTCACCGCATGGCGCCGAGGGTGGCGTCGAAGGCGCTGTCGGCGTCTGGCAGCCCAGCGCCTCGGCAGTGGCTCGCCCGGAGGCGCCCCCTGCCCGGCAGAGCTCGAGGTCCTGTTCGGCGGCGGCATGCGAGGATCAAAGCGGGCCCATGAGCGCCATGCCGGGTGATCCGACCATTTTGTACATTAATCATGAGATGGCCGCCAGCGGCGCCACCGTCCATCGAGATGAGTTCGTCAGCGCGGCTCGCGCCCTGGGAGCCACCCTGATCCAGTACCCGCATCCTCGGACCGTTCAGGAGGGGCGCGTTGGATTCGGCCTGCGACAGCGATTCAAGCGGTGGTTCTATACGCGGTGGACCGAGCTGGCCCTGCTGCTCATGGTCATCAAGCGCGCCCCAGGGGAGGGCTGGGCGCTCCTTCGGACAAGGCCGGATGTGGTGTTGGTCAATTTTACCGTCCATGCCTTCTCAATACTCTTTGGACGAGCGTTCGGCATCCCTGTCATCCTGCAGATTCATTGCCCATATTACCTCCATGCCGACTATGCGAACGAACGGCTGCGACTTGTTCATTTCTGGAAGTGGTTAGAGAAACTCGCCATCGGGATGGCCTCTAGGGTGGTGGTGGTCTCGACCCCGCTGCAGGAGTACTACGTGGCCCTTGGCTTTCCCCGTGACAAGTTCGTCGTCCTTCCCAACGGCGTAGACCTCTTGCGGTTTGACCCAGCGCTTTGCGCGGATCGGGTTCGGGAGCGCTTTGGCCTGCAAGGGTCTCTCGTGTTAGGTTTTATCGGTGGCTTAGCGGCCTGGACCGGTATCGACTGGTTTTTGGAGGCGCTTCCCCGCCTTGAATCTCTTCTCGACAACGTGGTGATATTGATCATTGGCTCAGGTTCGCTCGAATCTCGCCTCCGGCAGATCGTGGCCGAGTCCGGTCTTGAGGGGCGGGTCCGATTCGCGGGGTTCATCCCTCACGAGCAGGTTCCGGAACACCTCGCGGCCTTCGACATCGCTGTGGCCCCTTACCGAAAGGTCAAACTCTTCTATAATTCGCCGATGAAACTCCATGAGTACCTGGCTATGGGCAAGCCTGTCATCGCTTCACGAATGGGTCAGAGCGCGGAACTGATCACCAACGGGGAAAACGGCTTCCTGTACGAGCCCGATGATGCCGGGGAACTCCTGGCGCTCCTCCGCCTTTTGATCCAAGATGCCGATCTGAGGAGGCGACTAGGCCGGGCTGCCCGCACCCGATCCCGCGCGGTCGCCTGGACATGGGAAAAGAACGCGGCGGCCATCCTGGAGTTGGGCCGTGTGGTTGCTGGCCAGGCCAGTGACACCGAGACACCTTCGAGAGGCTCGGGATGAGTCCTTTAGGGATCGTTGGTCGGGGGATCGAGCTCGCACTTCTATTCGCCTGGAGCCTATTCGGGGTCTACGTGCTGCTCTTGACAGTGGTGGCGACTCGCCAAAGGGCGGAGAATGGGGTTCCCGCCTCGCGGCTGCGTCGCCTGGGGGTCCTGATCCCGGCCCATGATGAGGAGATCGGTCTTGGGGCGACCCTCGGAAGCCTCGCCCTTCAAGACTATCCCAAAGACCTATTTGAAGTCATCGTGATAGCCGATAACTGCCAGGATCGGACAGCCGAAATAGCCCACGGCTTGGGCGCGACGGTATTGGAACGAACCGATCCTACATTACGAGGAAAGAATCATGCGCTCGGCTGGGGCCTCACGCGCCTCGCGAGGCTTGATTACCCTCACGATGCGTATGTGATTCTCGACGCGGATTCCCTTGCCACGCCCAACCTGCTCGAGGTGGTGAACCGATATGTAGAGCAAGGCTGGGAGGCGATCCAGGTCCACAACGCCGTGAGGAATCCTCGTGACTCATGGATGACTGGCCTCCGGTACGCCTCCTTCGCCTCCTATTCATATCTAAGGCCTCTGGGACGCACCAGGCTGGGTTCTACAGCTAAGCTTCAGGGGAATGGGATGGGCCTCACCGCGGGCCTGCTCCGACGCCACCCATGGCGATCGCTCGCGTTGGCGGAAGACTTCGACTACTCCGCTGAGCTTGCTGCGAACGGGGTACGTGTGGCCTTCGCCCCGGAGGGGGAGGTGCGGTCCGAGATGCCACTGACGCTCGATCGGGCGCACTCCCAGCTCTCTCGATGGGAACGGGGCCGGTGGCAGGTCTTCCGACGCCACGTCCTGCGCCTCCTGAGCATTGCGTTCAGAGAGCGGAGCCTGTGGCGGGCAGAGGTGGCGCTTGATCTCCTGGTGCCACCCTTGAGCTTCCTGATCAGCCTCCCGGGGTTCTTCTTCGCCCTGGAGTACGGCCTTCATGCCCTGAATAAGGGGGATGCGTGGTCTGGGATCCTTGCTTCGCTCTGGGGTGGGGTCGAGGCGCTGTACGTGGTTCATCTCGCCGCTGCCCTGCTCGTCGTCAAGGCGCCGGCAGTCGTCTACCGGTCGCTGCTATGTGCCCCGCTGTACGTCGCGAAACTCCTTCGGATCTATCTGGGCCTTCTCCTCGGACAGGAGGAGAAGGGTTGGGTCCGGACGCCTCGCGCGAAAGGGAAGGGGGAGCAGACGTGACGCGACGCCAGGTCATGCACCTGATCAGTAGCAGCGGCTTCTATGGGGCCGAACGGGTGGTCTTAGATCTCTGTCGGGCATCGCTGTCGGGACCATTTCCGCCGCTGGTCGCCAGCTTCTTCGATTTGCGCGAGCCTCACCTGGAGCTTCACGAGGCGGCCGAGAAGGAGGGTCTGCCTACCCGACTCCTTACGTGCAGGGGCCGCATGGATCTCAATGCTCTGAAGCAGCTTCGGCATGTCCTGATTCAGGACGGGGTCAAGATCCTCCATTGTCACGGCTTCAAGGCCGACTTCTACGGGCTCCTGACGGGAAGGCCTCTGAAGATCCCTCTGATCGCCACAAGTCACCTGTGGACGAAATCGAGCTCGGTCATTCGTTGGTACGAGCGGTTGGATGGGTTGTGCCTTCGCTTCTTCGACCGGGTCGTTGCCGTCTCTAGCCCTATCCGGGACGAGCTGGTGAGGGCCGGAGTTCCGGGAAAAAAGGTCACGGTCATCCCGAACGGCCTGTATGTCGATGACTTCTCACATAATGGACGAGGGGTGCTCCGGTCCGAGTTGGGATTGGGGGAAGAAGAGATAGTGATCGGCACGATCGCGCGGCTGAGCCCGGAGAAGGGACATGGCCACCTCCTACGCGCTGCTCGCGCGGTGCTCCAAGAGGAGCCGAAAGCCCGTTTTCTCCTGGTGGGTGATGGTCCTTTGCGCCGCACCTTGGAGCAAGAGGTGGCAGCTATGGGCCTGACAGGGTCGGTCATCTTCGGCGGCGAACGGACAGATATGCCTGAGGTCTACGCGCTTTCGGACCTGATCGTGTCGGCATCGCTGAGGGAGGGTTTCCCCCTGTCTATTCTTGAGGCCCTCGCCGCGGGCCGACCGGTGGTCGCGACCCGCGTGGGAGGTGTTCCGGAGATTGTACAGGATGGGGTGACGGGGATCCTCGTCGATCCTGGCGATGAAGTGGGCCTGGCAAAGGCGATCCTCGGGGTTCTGAGGGATGCGCCGCGCCGCCGCGCGCTCGGGCGGGCAGGAAGGAAGGTGGTTGAGGAGCGCTTCGGTGTTCATCGGATGGCTCGGGAGTATTTTGAGGTGTACGCCGGTGTGGTCGGTGAGTCCGTTGACCAAAGCCCCACTTGCTCACCGATGGGGTAAGGGGACGATTGTGGCGGTCGCTGCGGCTTCAAATATCATCGCGGATCCGGATCGGGACCTGATAGCACGCGTGGAAATCACGGGCGACCTCGCGGCCCAAGCGGCGGCAGTCTATCGCCTTTTGGCCGCAGATCCTTTCGGGAGTAGCAAGGAGCCCGATCGTTTGATTTCCTGCCCACAAATCGGCGGGACCTTCCCCAGATTCTCGGCCACGCTCCTGGTGCTCCGCTCCTCGAGGTCTGTATGAGTTTGGGCAAACCGTTCCACTCGATGGACCTCCTCGGTGTCCGGGTCGATCGGATTCATCTGACCGAGTTGCTTGGTTTTCTTCGCGATGCCGGAAACTCGGATCGCCCAGTCTCGGTGCTCTACCTGAACCCCCACGTCTGGAACCTGACCAGGAATGACTCGGATCTCCTGGCCGCGCTGGATGGTGCGGACGTCGTCTGGTGTGATGGCGTCGGTATCCTCCTGGCCGCTTGGGTCCTCGGGAGTCGTCTGCCTGAAAGGATGACCGTTCCTGACTTCATTGACGACGTATGCCACCAGTGCGTGGTTGATAGCCGAAGCCTGTACTTCCTTGGAGGCGAGGAGGGAGTGGCCCGACGGACAGCAGAGATCCTTCGGCGGCGCCATCCGGGGCTCAAGGTGGTCGGCTCGCACCACGGCTATCTGGGTAAGCCGGAGGTTGAAGCGAAGGTGTTGGGGGAGATCCGCCGACTGGCCCCCGACCTGCTGCTCGTGGGGATGGGCAGCCCGAGGCAGGAGATGTGGATCGCGAGACACCTTCAAGGGTTGAACGTGAAGGTTGGCTGGGCAGTCGGCGCCCTGTTCGATCACCTGACGGGAAAGGTGCCCCGAGCGCCACATTGGGCCTCGACGCATGGGCTTGAATGGCTCCATCGTCTCATGGTCGAGCCTCGACGACTTTGGCGACGCTACCTTCTCGGCAACGCGCGCTTTCTGGCTGCGGTGATTGCAGCGCGCATGTCGGGCGTCAGAGCTCGGACCTCTGGAGGTTGGTCGCATTAGAGCGGGGCTGCTCGGGGTCGGGCGGGCGGAGGGATCTGCTGAAGGAAGACATACATGTGATGGTGGGCTGGGTTCTGCAGGGGGGGAGTGTGATCGGGAAGTCGAGGGGCCAGAGCCGTGATGTGTCGGGGTCTCTTGGTCGAGGGCGGGTGGTGTGAGGCGTTGATGGGAAAGGGTGCAATCTACGAGCTGATGTTTTCTCGGTGGCGGCCTGCGCCGGGGCGACGCGAAGCGGGATACACGATTTTGATGCCAGTTCCCGGCGATTTGCCGGTGTTCTTGAAGATCGCCCTGGAGGTGTGTGGGAGACAGGATGGGACGCATCGTGTGGAGACGCTGGTGGTTCCGGATCAGTTGGGGCGGGCGTTCGAGGGGGTGTTTGAGAAGTGTGCGGAGGGGTGGCGCGGTGGGGCGATCCGCCTGGTCAAGATGAAGTCGCTGGGTCGATTGCTCGGCAGGCTGAAGAACCCCCATCGGAACTATTGGCTGCAATTGGTGCATGGGGTGAATGAGGCCAGGTCAACGCACGCGCTGCTGCACGATGCGGACCTGTTCATTTGCGATCCGGGGTTTTTGAAGGCGCATTATGAGGAGGCGGAGGGGCGACAGGCGGTGTGTATGGGGGTGAGCGAAGTCTGGGACAAGTGGTATGCAGAGAACGGCTTCAAGCACATCGTGGCAACGTGGGAGATGATGTGTGAGGTGGAATGGTTCAGGAGTTTTCGGCCCTGGCAGCATCGGGGGCACCACGGAGGTGTGGGCGGGAAGCCTCATACGTTCGACGTAACACTGTTGCCACAGTGCCTGACGAGCCCGGAGAGGATCAGCCGGCATGAGAAGGAGTGGGGGTTTGTGCATTTCAATTATGTGGTCTGCACGTACCGGTGGTTTCAACGGAGCAGAGGCGCGTATGAGGATGAGCATTTCAGGCTTTTGCTGGTGAGGTTGTTGATCGATGCGTACGACCGGTCGGGGTGGGAATATGAGGTGCCGGCGTTGAAGAAGCTGGAGAGGGGATTGAGCGATGAGGGGAGCAGGGTGACGTACAGGGGGAAGAAGACGGCGGGAAACTATCCGGAGTTTCGGAATAAACTTCACGATTTGATGATGAGCGGGACTCTGGATAAGGAGAAGGTGGAGATTATGAGTAGTGGGGTTATGAGGTTTGACCGGGCGTTTGGGTGGCGTGGTGCGTGAGGGAGTGTGTTCGCATTGCTCTACCGCTCATCTCGCCCTAGTGTTGGGAGCGGTCAGTGTCGGTCGGCATCGATAGAGAAATCCTCAAGGGGATAAACAGAGTAGTGTATGGTGGGGGTCATGTCAGTAGGTTCAGCAGGTAAGGTTTTGGCCCTATTCGGCACCCGTCCAGAAGTCATCAAGCTGGCGCCGGTCATTCAGCAGCTCGAGGCCTATGGAGACAGAATCGAGGCCGTCAATGTCGCGTCGGGTCAACACACTGACCTCCTGCATCCTTTCGTGCGCTTGTTCGGGATACGCATCGATCATGACCTGAACGTCATGGAAGCCGGCCAGACGCCCACCGGGGTGTGCTCGCGCGTGCTCTCCTTGCTTGATCGAATCCTGGCCAAGGAGCGCCCCAACCTCCTCCTCGTCCAGGGTGACACCACCACAGCCATGTCTGGGGCGTTGGCTGGATTCTATAACCGCATCCCGGTGGGTCATGTCGAGGCAGGCCTGAGGTCTGGCAACCCTTACAGCCCCTATCCCGAAGAGATGAATCGGAGACTCATCAGCCGCTTAACGACCTACCACTTCGCACCCACGCCTCGGAATCGAGACACCCTGTTATCGGAAGGGGTTGTTCCGGAGGCCATCTTCGTCACCGGCAATCCGGTGGTGGATTCGCTCACGGTTGTGCTCCAGCGGTCTCGGCCCGGCCCAGTGGTCGAGGAGGCGATTCACGCAACGCAAGGACTGAGGCGGATCGTGTTGACCACGCACCGTCGCGAGAGCTTCGGCGAGGTGATGCTTGAGAATCTGAGGGTCCTTCGTCGATTTGTCGAACGTCACGATGATGTCTCGCTCCTCTTCCCGGTCCATCCGAATCCGGCAGTCGTTAGTCAGGCGACCGCCATTCTCTCGGGTCACGCCAGGATTCATCGGCTCCCGCCTTTGGATTACGAGTCCTTCATTCTCTTACTGTCCCAGGCCTGGCTGATTGTGTCGGATTCCGGAGGGGTTCAGGAAGAAGCCCCCACGCTTGGCAGGCCGCTTCTGATTCTGCGGGAGAATACCGAGCGACCGGAATCGATCGAGTGCGGCGTCGCGCGCCTCGTGGGGGGCCGTCCCGAACGGTTGGCGGTCATGCTCGACGAGATCAGCCGCGACCGGTCATGGATCGATCGGGTCGGCGCGACTGAGAATCCGTTCGGGGATGGTCACAGCGGCAGGCGAATTGCCCAGATCATCGCTCGCGTGTTACATGTATCACCAGCGGACCATCCGCTGACAGGTGGGCGCAGATGAGCGAGGCTGCCCGGGTTCGTCCAAAGCAGGATCTTCTAACCGTTGAGGTAGAAGATTACTATCACGCCGGAGCGCTTCAGGGGATTATTCCGCGTGGACACTGGTATCGCTTCGAGAAGCGGCTCGAACAGAATACACTTAAGGCCCTCGATTTGATCGAGCGGTTTCAGATCAGGTGCACCTTCTTCGTTCGTGGATGGATCGCCGATACGCTCCCCCATATTGTCCGTGAGATTGCTCGACGCGGACACGAGCTGGGCAGCAATGGATATTATCACCGACCTCTTATCGACATGACGCCGTCGGAGTTTCGCGAGGACCTGTTACGCGCGCGGGACGCTATCGAGCGTGCGAGTGGGGCGCGTGTGCTTGGCCACCGCTTTGCGCGACGGTGGTTCGCTCCGCCTGCCCTCTGGGCGTTGCAGATCCTGGCCGAAGAAGGATACGCTTACGATTCGAGCTTTGTCCCCCTGTTCCTCCCATTTCGATGGGATGCCTGGCGACGCTTCGCTTATCGTCATCGATTTGGGGAGAGGGAGTTATGGGAGTTTCCGATATCGACCTGCAACATTCTTGGATGGATGATACCGATCTCGGGGGGGTATTCTCGCCAGTTGCCTCATGGAGTGATGAAGCGGATGGTCGAACGCTGGCACCGGACAGCTGATTCTCCCTTCGTCATGTACTTTCACGTATGGGGGCTTGATCCCGAACAGCCAAGGATCAGCGCTGCCTCACCGATTGCTCGGATCCGCCAATATCGGAATCTGGATAGGATGGGCGGGATTCTCGAGGAATACTTTAAGACCTACCAGTTTGTCGGGATGGCGGAGTACCTGGGGCTCAGTGTGGGCCGTGATTCCGTCGCATCAAGCCGCACAGAGCCCGATGTCATGGTTCACGCCACCGCCGCAGATCGCTCGGCAGACGATGAGCGACCTCGAACCGGGTTGAGGCGCGCGCCTGGCCAGCCGGCGCGATCTGACAGGACCCCGGTCACGATCGTCGTGCCCTGCTTCAATGAAGAGCTCACCGTGTCGTATCTTTCGAATACCCTGCAGAGTCTGGAGACCGCTCTCGACAGTCAATATGAACTGCGGTTCATCTTCGTCGATGATGCCAGCACTGATGGAACCGCGGGGGCGTTGCAGAAGGCGTTCGGATCGAGGCCGAACTGCGTTATTCTTCGGCACGCGCGCAACCTCGGCGTGGCGGGGGCCATCTTGACGGGGATTCGCCACTCCAAGACCGACATTGTCTGCTCTATCGATTGCGATTGCAGCTACGATCCGCATGAGCTTGAGCAGATGATCCCTCTGCTAACGGAAGGCGTCGCCATGGTCACAGCGTCTCCGTACCATCCTTCGGGAAAGGTAATGAACGCACCGGCCTGGCGATTGACCCTATCGAGGATGGCCTCTTTGCTTTACCGCTGCGTTCTCCGACAAAAGCTGTCTACGTACACGAGCTGTTTTCGCGTCTACCGGAAGAGTGCGGTCGGTGAGCTGCGCCTCACGGAGGGGGGGTTCCTCGGGGTGGCCGAGATGCTCGGGCGACTAGACCTTGCTGGAGCAAAGATCGTTGAGTACCCGGCGACGCTCTACGTGCGGTTACTCGGGCGATCGAAAATGAAGGTGCTCCGCGCCATTGCGGGCCATGTGCGGCTGCTCGCTCGCCTGCTGGCCGTTCGAATGCTTGGCCGGGATGTGCGGGGCAGCGGAACTCTTGAAAAAGCGTTGATCGCACCGGCGAATGTCGCTCGGGTTTCGCCGTCCGCCGTCACGTCACACGAGGAGAGACCATGAACCCTTCGGCGACCTGTCACAACCAGGCGTTGACGTTACCATCTGATCAGGATGCCACCGGCCGGACCCTTGGTGATGAGGAACTGGCCCTGCTTGCCGATGCGATCCGCAGCGGCACGCTCACGAGCACAAAGGGCACATTTGTCAAGACGCTGGAGCAGCGATTTGCTGACAGGGTCGGCGTCAGGCGCGTCTTGGCGTGCGCGTCGGGCACGGCAGCGGTCCACGCGGCGATCGCGGCGATTGACCCGGAGCCGGGTGACGAGATTGTCAGCTCGCCCATCACCGACATGGGGGCGCTGACGCCAATCCTGTATCAGGGCGCGGTACCCGTGTTCGCCGATGTCGAGCCGAGGACCCTCAACATTACGGCAAAGACCATCGAGCCCTGTCTGAGCGAACGCACAAGGGCCATCATCGTGACGCACCTGTTCGGCAACCCGTGCGAGATGGGGGAGATCATGGAGCTGGCTCGGGCTCGCGGGACGCCGGTCATTGAAGATTGCTCACAGGCGTTCCTGGCTGAGCACGACGGGCGCCTGGTCGGAACGATCGGCGCCATCGGCAGCTTTAGCCTCCAGCAGGGCAAGCACATCACGGCCGGGGAAGGAGGGTTGGTCTGCACCAATGACGAGGCCTTCGCGCGGCGCATGTTCCTGTTCATCAACAAGGCGTGGGGCTATGGCGACCCACACCCGGATCATTACTTTCTGGCCCTCAATTACCGCATGAGCGAGTTGCAGGGCGCCGTGTTGGTGGCGCAACTGTCGAAACTGGATATGATCGTCCAGAGCCGCATCTCCAACGCCTCCAAGCTGGCAGAGGCCTTACAGGGGTTGCCTGGGATTGAGACTCCCTGGGTCCACCCGAGGAGCATCCACACCTACTGGCGGTATTGCCTGTGGGTAAACGACCAGGTGGTCGCCGGCGGGGCCGTTGAGTTGGCGCGGCTTCTGGCCGAGCGAGGGATCGCGTCGGCGCCGCGATACATCCAGAAGCCTGCGTTTATGTGCGAGGTGTTTCAGAGGCAGCGAACCTTCGGCGAGAGCCGCTATCCCTTTACACTGGCTCGGCCCGAAGCGGTGGATTACAAACGAGGCCGATTTCCCGGGACCTTTGCTGGTCTCGAGAGTATCCTGGTCTTGCCGTGGAATGAACGGTACACCGACGAACACGTGACATATATCGCCACCTCAATCCGGCAGGCCGCTGGCCAACTGGGGAGGCAGAGAGCGTGATGGATCAACGACTCAGGTTTGGGATTGTCGGGGCCGGCGCGATCGCCCAGTCGTACGCGCAAGCGTTCCAGGGGTGTGATGTCGCCAGCACTGTGGCGGTGGCGGACGTTCGAGTCGATGCCGCCAGAGCGCTGGCGGAAGGGTTGGCGTGCGACAGCTACGCCTCGCATGAGGCGATGGCCGAGGGATCGGACCTGGACGCCGTGATTGTCTGCACACCCCCCGTTACCCATCCGGAGATCTGTTGTTATTTGCTGGAGCGGGGGCTTCACGTCCTCTGTGAAAAGCCGCTCAGTATTGACGTCAAGGAGGCTGGGAGGATGCTGGACGCTGCAGGAAGGGCCGGCGTCACGCTGACCATGGCCTCGAAGTTCCGCTACACCGAGGACGTCGTGCGGGCAAAGAGCATTGTCCTGTCTGGCATTCTCGGGGAGATCGTCCTGTTCGAGAACGCCTTCACCTCGCACGTGGACATGTCGTCCCGTTGGAATTCCGACTCCCGGATCAGCGGGGGAGGGGTCTTGATCGACAACGGCACCCACTCCGTCGATCTCATGCGTTATTTCCTGGGGCCGCTGGCTGAGGTGCAGGTCGTCGAGGGCAAGCGGACCCAGGGGTTGGCGGTCGAGGAGACGGTGCGCGTTTTCGTCCGCAGCGTCAGCGGTGTCGTGGGCAGCATTGATCTGTCGTGGAGCATTGACATGGAGCGAGATAGCTACATCAAGATCTACGGGTCTCATGGCACCGTGTCCGTCGGGTGGAAGGAATCGAAGTATCATCAGGCTTCCAGCCGGGATTGGGTCGTGTTCGGTAGGGGGTACAAGAAGGTTGACGCATTGCGCAGTCAACTGAGGAACTTTGTTCGCGCGATACGCGGAGAGGAAGTGCTTCTTGTCACCGCAGAGGACGCGCTCGCGTCGGTGGAGGTGATCGAAGCAGCGTATGCGTCACTGCGGGAGACCAATTGGACAGCAGTTGATCATCAGACCGGCCAACGGGCAACGCGTGGCGGGCGCGTTGTTGAGGCGGCGCTTCGTCAACCATGACCACGATGATCCATCCGACTGCCATCATCGAACAGGGAGTCGAGATCGGCGATGGAACAGCGATCTGGGATCACGTGCACATCCGGCACTCATCCCGGATCGGAGAGCAGTGCATTGTCGGCGAGAAGACCTACATCGCCTATCATGTCCGAATCGGCAACCGGGTCAAGATCAATGCGTTCGTGTACGTCTGCACGGGGGTCACGATCGAGGACGGGGTCATGATCAGTGCCGGGACGGTGTTCACGAATGATCGGTTTCCCAGGGCGGCCACCCCGGACCTGAGGCGCTTGCGACCCTCGGAAGCGGACGAGCACACGCTGCCGACGCTTGTGCGAGAGGGCGCCACCATTGGAGCGGGGAGCGTCATCGGCAACGATTTGGTGATCGGCCGCTTCGCCATGGTCGGCATGGGCTCCTTGGTGACGAAGTCGGTGTCTGATTTTCACCTGGCCATAGGGCACCCAGCGACCTCGGTGGGCTGCGTGTGCCGTTGCGGACAATTGCTCCTTCGTTTTG
Organism: Methylomirabilis sp. (SeqCode); assembly: GCA_041491025.1. Lineage (GTDB taxonomy): Bacteria > Methylomirabilota > Methylomirabilia > Methylomirabilales > Methylomirabilaceae > Methylomirabilis. The sequence goes on along the minus strand of JBGPUH010000007.1, from coordinate 233 downwards.
GGAAAGAGGAGTCTGGACGGTCCCGCGATGTCACGTGCGCGGCTTGCGGGTTGCGGTACGCGCTGGAAGAGAAGGCAGTCACCGAACTGGCACCTCCCGTCTGAGGAACCGGTCAGGGAGGCCTGGGGCGCGCTGGTCATGTCAACAACGGCAAAGGGCTGGGGCATTGTGGGCGGGGGCCTCCTGGGGATGACCCTTGCCTACCGCCTGTCTCAACAGGGAAAGGCCGTCAC
>JBGPUH010000006.1:0-22250 GCA_041491025.1 Methylomirabilis sp. (SeqCode) | reverse complement strand
TTCCCAGAGGCGAATGCCGGTCAAGCCTCTGAACAGTTAGCGGGTGGGGAAACCGGCGATGCCTCCTCTCTGAATGCACGCCTTCGCCCGGTCTGGAAGGCGCCGATGATGCCGGAGATCCGCAACGAGATCTCGGCGAATATCGCCCATGGCCGCTCATGCTGAAGGAGAAGAGGCGATGGACCCTATGCTTGGAAGACCCGGCGCACAGTGTAGCCGCAGGTCCCACAACGCCTGTACACGAAGGGCCAGACTCCGTCCCACTGCACCTCACCAACCTGCTCCATTTCGACAGCACAGCACGCGCTCGGACGCGGGGGAGAGACGATCTTTTCCGGGTACAAATTCGCGGGATTACGTTCGGTGGTATATTCTCTAATCGCCTTTACCACATCCTTCCATCAGCGTTCGAGCGGTAGGCTGGGATCGTTGCCCCACTCGCTCCAGGAGCGGTCATAGCCTCGAACGTCCGGGTACGCGAGAAGACGGAGCACGAAGTAGCTCAGGGACGAGCGGTGCATGGTCTGGCAGTAGGTGACTGTCGTCTTATCCTTGGTCACCCCCGCTTTCTCGTAGAGGTTGAGCAACTCATCGGCCGACTTGAAGGTCTTGTCGGCGGTCAGATTCTGCGTCCACTCGATGTTTGCAGCTCCCGGGATGTGCCCTCCCCGCTTCGCGCGGACATCCTCGCCTCGGAACTCTTTCGGCGAACGTGAGTCCACCAATGACAGATTCGGCTTCCCCAGATTCGCCACGATCCAGCGGGCTGACGATACGCGCCGCGTGTCGGGATGGACCCGATACTCCGTTGTGGCCACCTGTGGAACCTCTTTCGAGAGCGCACGGCCTTCGGCCACCCACTTCGTCAGACCTCCGTTCAAGAGGGCCATCTTGCCGTGACCAATGTAGTCGAGCGTGAAGAACAGGCGCGACGCGTTCAGTCCCCCCTGGTCGTCGTAGGCCACCACCATGGTCTCGCCCGTGATTCCAAGCTGGCCCAGGATCTCCTCGATCTCATAGTCGGGCGGGATCGTGAAGCCTGGCTCCTTCAGGGCTAAGCGAATCTGATTGACCGCAAGGTGGATTGCCCCCGGAATGTGCCCCGCCGCAGACTGTTCCTGGCTGTTTCGCATGTCAACGATCCGCAGGTTCCGCTCATTGAGGTGCAGGGCCAGCCAGTCGGTCTCCACGAGAAACTGAGGATTACCATAGCCTGCAGCCAGCGCCGTCCCTCCGATCGCTGCGAGCAGTGTGGCCGCCGCCACCCCTGCCATCACCATCCGTCTCATGACTGTGCACCCCCAACTCCAAGCACCGCATTAGAGCGACGGGTGTGCTCTCCCAAATCGCCCTCATCCTTCCGAGGTCGCCGTTCGATCCGCCCGATCAACCAGAACGCCGCGCCCGCCATCAAGAGAAGGAGAAAGACAACCCCTGCGGGTGGCAGCCCGGCCCAGTCGGCGAGCGTGACGTCGCCAAGGTCTCCAGAGAAATAGAACGACTCCAAGCGATCAAAGAGCTGCGCGAAGCTAAAGATCCCGGTGACGAGTCCCGCCATGAAGACTAGAGCATCCCACTTTCCACTGGCCGCGGCCACTGCTGAGGTGCCAGGACAGTATCCACCCACCACGAAACCGATCCCGAGAAGCAGCCCGCCAGCGAGTTGCGGCCAAATGTAGGTTGGCATGGCGGCAAGCAGGTCCAGATCAAGGGAGCCGACACGCCCGAGGGTAAGCAAGCCCACCATTGCCACCAGGATGGCGCTGAGCATCACTTTGGGAACCGCAAAGTCCTTCAGGTAGAAGACACCTGTAAGCTTCCTCGCGCTGCCGAAGCCTGCCCGCTCCAGAAAAAAGCCGAAAAGGAGGCCGACGACGAAGCCAAGAGCCAGCCTCCAGGCCTCACTGAGCAGGCCCTGGACCTCCAGCGGGCCGCTCATTGCCATTCCCTCCGCACAAACGGCGCGGCGAGGAATCCGCCGGCGAAAACGGCCAGCATGAATGCCCAACTTCCTAGCGCCATGGCCGCGCCGCCGCTCAGGGCTTGGCCGCTGGTGCACCCCCTCGCCAGCCGGGTGGCAAACCCCATAACAAGGCCACCAGCAAAGGCCAGAGTAAGCCTGCTCCCTCTGCCTATGGATGGGCCACGCTCGATCTGACCCTTCAGACGGCCGGCCGTGACCGCTCCCAGGAACCCACCGACGATCACCCCAAGCATCTCAAAGACGATCCAGGAGTAGAGCGGTGAGCGGCCAGGCGTAATGTAACTGCCAAGGTAGCTGTTATTCTGCGCGGAACCGGGGGCCACGGTCTCCAAGAGAGCAGCCGTCGCAGCAGTATAGGCGCCCGAAGCGCCAAGGCCATGACCAGTCAGATAAAACGTCAGCAGCAACGTGAGACCCAGCGCACCGCCAGCCACGAACGGCGCCCAATAGGCGCGTGACGACCTCCTGTTCGGCTTCAGTTCCATTCCCATTTCCCCCCCATTATCGAGGGTGCCCAGACCCCGTTACTGAGCGACCTCGCGCCCTATAGGAATATAATTATACACCGAGATTTGGAGCAAGGCGTATGCCAGTCAGACAGCCTCGATTGGATTAGACTAGGCAGAACGCAACCCTTTAAGATTAAAGGGGTAAATGGATTTCATCAGTGCCGCCACCACGGGAAAGGATGACTCCGGATGGTCGAGAGCGGGCGTCAGTGTCCCATAGGCCTCAGGCTTTTTTATAAGAGGTGAGAGATTTCGAATAGTTTGTCGAGTTTCCTGGATGCGACTTAGATGTCACAGTGGGGCAACACCTTCCCTACTTCCTCGTCTGGGCCCGAGGCACCTTGACCCTAAGGGGCACAGGCCCTTAATGGCTTGGGCATGCTCCATTCGGGAGTTGCCTCGCCAGGCGCTCGTTCGCCCCGAGCAGGCTCCGGTGAGCATCTTGGAGCGGCTTGCGGGGATCCCGCTGACCAGGCGTAGCTGAGACGCGGCGGAGATTGAGAAGGGCCAAATGGCCTAATCCAAGAAGGCCATTTGGCCCTCCTTTTTTGCGACATTTGTCTATGCAAATGAGGATGAAAGGCACTAGTGGGAGGCAAAACATGTCGCTATCCTTATCATGCTGGCGTGTTGCGTCTGGCTCGTTCGCATGGGCAGTACAGAGAGATGGCACGGGGAGGGTTCTGGTCGTCGAGGAGCATGACAAGGTTCGGCGGAAGATGGCGGCCCGTTTGGGAAGCAAGGCATGCCTTGAGTTGGTGGGTGCGGTCGCTCCGGGGAAGGCCGCTGTGGCGATGGTTCAACGTGGGCAGCCGCAGGTGATCCTCATGGGTCTCGGGATGAAGAGCGAGAGGTGGCCTGCCACCGAGTGGGGTGCAGATTACACCCTCGTAATCTACACTGGCGTGAGCGCAGGTGCATCTCAAAAAGGCTTGACATCCAGGGGAGCTTGTGAAAGTTTCAAGGGCCTATAGGTGATTGCGATGGGCCGGGGGTGACCATAACACTTCAGCCACGCCTTGCAATTGTGTTGGCGTACTATACCGTAACGCCTTGGGGGGAGATTACAATGGGCCGTACCAGATCAGGGCCGGATTCGTCGTCAAACCTCCGTTGTGCTACCGTCGTCGGGAACCGGGAGAGGTCATCTGGGAAATCTCGGGTCATCTCAAACCGAAGACTGTGCAGGTCCGTGCCGGCGCTCCTGATCAGCTCTGTGCTGGTCCTGGCCATTGCCTGCGTCGTGCTCGCTCCTTCGCACGCCTATGCTTTACCTAGTTTTGCGCGCCAGACCGACCTACAATGCCCGGCATGCCACACCAACTTTCCCGAGCTCACCCCCACCGGCCGCACCTTCAAGCTGATGGGCTATACGTTGGGCGGTGGGGAATCCAAGATCCCGGCGTTCGCCGCCATGGTGCAAACCGGCTTTACCAACACGCGCACGGCGCAGCCGGATCCGCCCGCACCAGGCTTCGGCGTCAACGACAACTTCAGCATGGAAGCGGTGAGCCTGTTCTACGCCGGCAGGCTCTTCGACGGCGTCGGCGCCTTCGTCCAGGTCACCTATAGCGACACCGCCAAGAACACGGCCTGGGACAACACGGACATCCGCTTCGCCCGCAGAACGAGCTTGTTCGACCACGAGTTCATCTTCGGCATCGACTTCAACAACAACCCGACCGTGCAGGACGTCTACAACACTACGCCGGCGTTCAACTTCCCCTATGCGAGCGCGAGCCTCGCGCCGGGGCCCGCGGCCGCGACCCTCATCGAGGGCGGCTTTGCCCAGCAAGTCGGCGGCCTCGGCGTCTACACGCTCATCGACAAGACCCTCTATGTGGAGTTCAGCCTCTACAAGACATTGCCCAACCGCGTGCAGCGCGCCTTCGGCATCAGCACGGACACCGAAAGCGAAATCGACGGCGTCGCCCCGTATTGGCGCGTGGCCCTCCAGCACCAGTGGGGCGATCACTTCGCCTCGGTCGGCACCTTCGGCCTCGTCTCCGACACCTTCCCGAACCGAATCCACGGTTCAGGCACCGACAACTTCGCCGACGTGGGCATCGACGCCCAGTACCAATACATCAGCGATCCACACACCGTCGGGCTCTACGGAAGCTGGATCCACGAGTCCCAGACGCTTGGGGCAAGCTCGGCGCTCGGCTTTTCGAACAACCCCTCGAACACGCTCAACAGCCTCAAGCTGAGGGGGACCTACATCTACTCACATGGCGATGCCAGGTATGCCGGCACGGTGTCCTACTTCTCGACTTATGGCAGCGCCGATGCCGGGCTCTATGCGCCGGCCCCCCTCACTGGCAGCGAAAACGGTAGTCCGGACACGAACGGCTGGATCTTCCAAGTCGACTACCTGCCTTTCATCAACACGGACACGATATCGTTCTGGCCTTGGGCGCAGGTGAAGCTCTCGCTCCAGTACATCGCCTACAACAAGTTCAATGGGTCATCGAAGAACTACGACGGCTCGGGCCGCGACGCCTCGGCGAATAATACGCTGTTCCTGCTTGCATGGTTTGCGTTCTAGGTCGCGTCGATGAACTCGATCCATGTTCAAAGCACCTCATTCTTCCCGGGCACACACGCTTTGCAAAGACCTCGGGGTGGGGGCCTGGCAACGTGAATCCAACGGGGATTCCCCATGCTGTTCGCTCTGGGTTTGCTCCTCCTGGCTTTTTGGCCGCCATGATTCGCTAGTGTATGCAGGGGGTTCTACGCGTAGTCTCCCCTTTCCGCATCATGATCTCGCTTCTGAGCGGGGTGGTCTTCTTCGATTTCTTCAGCAGTCGATTACTACGCTGAGAAAGGGCCCAGTGACCCACTAGTCCACACTAACCAAGCAGTAAGGATGTCAAGAGTATCGCCTACGCAGGGAGGCGCATCGCGCCGAACGGCTAGGCGATACGTTCGTCACGAAGGCCCGGTGACCGGCTATCCCATCCCATCATCCGGCTTGCCGAGGAACCTGTCCTCCCGATGGAGCCCCAACCTGGGGAACAAGAGCAACCTCAGGGGAAGGATGAGCAGCCTCAGCAGAAAGAGCAGCCTGAGCAGGAGGAACGAGCACCGGAGCCGCCTGCTTCCCCTGCAGACCTGGGGTAACCCCTCTTTATCAAGCTGTAGACGGAGCGAGAGGCGCCCCTCTGCCTTACCTTTAGGGCCCGTGCGGCTCAGAAAGAGACGGGTGCTGGCCAACCCTCTTCTCCTCATTGCAAACGCAGCCCTCTACGTCTGCAGGCCCGGAGCGACAGGGCAACCATCGCCGGGGCAGGCGTCGGAGAATAGCCGCCTCCTCCCGAGGAGAAAGGCGTGAGTGCGGGCCGGAACGACAACCTCGAGTCGATATCAAGCTAAGGAGGTCGTCACTATGAGGCAATCGAATCGGCATTTCTTAATACTTCTAGGTCTTCTGGTTTTGCTGGTGGGCACAATCGGCCTGGGAGTCCTTCGGGCCTCAGGCGCCGATTTGGCCAAAGGGGAAAAGATCTACAAGTTGATGTGTGCCAAGTGCCACGGGCCGACTGGACGGGGGGATGGTCCCCAGGCAGCGGACTTAGACATTAAGCCGATGGACTACACAGACAAGGCCAGAATGGCGAAATTTACAGATGACCAATTGCGCGAGACGATCATCGATGGGAAAGCACCTATGCCGAGCTTCAAAAAGAAGCTGAAGCCCAGCGAGGTGGACGACGTCCTCGCCTACATCCTGAAGAAGCTCGCCGGAAGATAGCCGGCCGACCAACGATGGTTGAGGTCGGCCTGGTCGAGTGGGACAGACAACAAAGGATAAACCGGCTCAGGGCTGACCACCGGCACGTAGCATGAGAAGCCGCGAGGCGGAGGATTTCGAGTGACCCGGCTGGGCGCTGTCGTCGCGTCCCTCATCGCGACTCTGGCAATCGTTACCCTCATCGCCGCCCGTTCGTGGGAGAGCGTCCCAACCCAACCCCTCGCCTTCAGCCATAAGGTCCATGCGGGCGAGTATGCGATCCCATGTCTCTACTGCCATGTCCACGCGCGGCGCTCTGCGATCGCTGGAATCCCCTCGGTGGAGCGATGCATGGGGTGCCATGCCATCATGAAGACGGACAAAGCAGAGGTCAAAAAGATTCGAGAATACTGGGACCGACAGGAACCGATCCCCTGGATTAGAATCTATGATCAACCCGACTTCGTCTACTTCTCCCACAAACGCCACGTCTTCAAGGAGATTGCCTGCAAGACCTGCCATGGCGCCGTGGAGGCAATGGACCGCGTGCAAAAAGCGGTGGTTCTGGACATGGATCGGTGCGTTGCCTGCCACATGGAGAAAAAGGCCAGCATTGATTGCTTGACCTGTCATCAATGACAACAGGTTGCTCATGAGCCAACGGATCAATCGCAGGAATTTCTTGAAGATCCTCGGAGTCGGCGGGGCCGCCACAGCCCTTGTGAGCTGCTCCGCCGAGCCTCCAGAGACGCTGATCCCCTACTTGATCCCACCAGAGGAGATCATCCCCGGCGTTGCCACCTGGTATGCCACCGTCTGCCGGGAGTGCCCGGCAGGATGCGGGATGCTCGTCCGAACTCGGGAAGGGCGGGCCGTCAAGGTTGAGGGAAACCCGTCGCACCCCGTCAATCGAGGCCGCCTCTGCGCCCGAGGCCAAGCCTCCCTTCAGGGGCTCTACAACCCCGATCGGATTCGGCAGCCGCTGCTCCGAGGCGACTCCGGCCAATTCCAATCCATTTCCTGGGAGGAGGCCGAAAGGCTCCTTGTAGAACGGCTGGCTGACCTCCGCAGGCAGGGAAAGGCCAAAGGGATCGCCTGCGTGACCCCCCTCCTGAGTGGCAGCCTCGACCACCTGATCGGGACTTGGCTGGCCGCCCTGGGGTCAAAACGCCGACTCACCTACGAGGCTTTCGCCTACGAGCCTTTGAAGGCGGCCAACCGAATCGTCTTCGGCCTCGACGTCATCCCTAGCTACGATATCGGGGCGGCCGAGCTGCTCCTCTCCTTCGGGGCCGACTTCCTCGAGACCTGGATCTCCCCGGTGGCGTATACCAGCGCGTTCGCCACTATGCGCGCCTATCGGGACGGCAGGGTAGGAACGGCTATCTATGTCGGGCCCCGCCTGTCTTTGACGGCCGCGAACACCGACCAGTGGGTTCGTATCAAGCCGGGGACCGAACTCTATCTCGTCATGGGGTTGATCCACGTGATCCTGAAAGAACGGCTCGCACCGTCTATTCCCCAAAAGGAGGCAAAGCAGCTCAAGGCGTTGGTGAAGGCGTACGACCCGGAAGCGGTAGCGGCCGTGACCGAGGTCCCGGCGGGAAAAGTCTTTCGGTTGGCCCGGATGTTCGCCAGGGCGAGGCCGGGTCTCGCCATCGGAGGAGGTGTCGCCGCGGCTTCCCGCAACGCCACAGCCACCCTCGTTGCCATCAACCTCTTAAATTATGTGACCGGTAACGTGGGAAGGACCGTCCGCTTCGGCCCCAACGCCAACCTGGCTAAGCTCGCCACATACCGCGACATGCTCAGCCTCGTCAAGGCCATGGACAAAGGCGAGGTACAGGCGCTCCTCCTATACGGTGTCAATCCCCTCTTCACCCTGCCTGAGGCGGCGGGATTTCGTGCGGCACTAAAGAAGACCCCCTTCGTGGTGAGCTTCGCACCCTTCATGGACGAGACGACGGCCGAAGCCAATCTGATCTTGCCGGACCATACGCCTCTAGAGAGCTGGGGGGACTACTCCCCCTGGGAAGGCGTCCACGGCCTCATGCAGCCGGTGATGCAGCCTGTGTTCAAAACCAAGGCGGTCGGCGATCTCCTCCTCTCCGTGGCCAAACGAGTGGACGACCGGATGGCCAAGGAGTTCCCGTGGCCGACGTTCTACGAGTATGCGCGGGATCGTTGGGGCGAACTGCACCGCCGGTTAGCCCCAATGAAAGAGTTCGAGGCCTTCTGGGAAGAGGCGCTCCGATCTGGAGGCATCTGGAAGGAGGCCCGCGCCACACCTGTGCGTCTCTCTCCAGAGGTGTTTCAGATGGCGTTTGAGCCCCCGGAGCTGGACGGTGGGGCGGCCGAGGCCTTCCATCTCCTTCCATTCCCCTCTCTGGTCCATTACGACGGACGGGGGGCGAATCGACCGTGGCTCCAGGAGCTACCTGACCCCGTCACAGAGATCGTCTGGGACTCCTGGTTGGAGATCCACCCCGAGGCGGCCAAGCGGATGGGGATCGGTGATGGCGATGTCATCGCAGTGACATCGCCTCACGGGGCCCTTGAGCTGCCGGCGCACCTGCACGACGGACTCCACCTTGACACCGTGGCCATTCCCATCGGCCAAGGGCATTGGGCCTACGGACGGTATGCCGGGGGTCGAGGCGCCAATCCCCTGGTGCTCCTCTCCCCGGATCCTGAAGAGGTGTCGGGGGGCCTGGCATGGTCCGCCACCAAAGTCTCGCTCCGGAAGACCGGAAGGCGACACCACTTGGTCACCGTCGGGGGGAGCTCTCAACAGTTCGGACGGGGGATCGCCCAAACTATCTCCTTGGCAGAAATGACGGAGCTGGCCAAGGACGGTGAGGGGGCAGGTCGCGAAGCTCACAGGCCCAAACAGATCTACCCACCGCACGACCATCCGAAGCACCGCTGGGGCATGTCCATCGACCTCAATGCCTGCGTCGGCTGTAACGCCTGTGTCGCGGCCTGCTACGCGGAAAATAACATCCCTGTTGTCGGGAAGGAGCGGGTCGCCGAAGGTCGGATCATGTCCTGGATCCGCATCACGCGTTTCGTGGAGGCGCAACAACCCAACCGCCCCGATATCCGCTTCCTCCCCATGCTCTGCCAGCACTGCGACGCCGCGCCCTGCGAATCGGTCTGCCCGGTCTATGCTACGATCCACACCCCGGAGGGGCTCAACGCCCAGGTTTACAACCGCTGCGTTGGTGTCCGCTACTGCTCCAACAACTGCCCGTACAAGGTACGACGCTTTAACTGGTTCCAGTATGCGTGGCCGGAGCCTCTGAACTGGCAGCTTAATCCCGATGTGACGGTGCGGACAGTAGGGATCATGGAGAAGTGCACATTCTGCGTCCAGCGGATCCGGGAGGCGGAAGATCGGGCGAAGGACGAGGGGCGGGTGGTGCGTGAGGGCGAGGTCACGCCCGCCTGTGCCCAAGCCTGCCCGGCCAGGGCCATCGTCTTCGGCGACCTCAAGGATCCGCGCAGCGAAGTATCAAAGCTCTCCCGAGACTCCAGGCGTTACCAGGTCCTCGAGGAGTTGAATACACAGCCCGCGGTCACCTATCTAAAAAAGATCAGGCAGGCCCTTGAGTAGGCATGACGCAGAGGAAGGTATGATCCAGCTCTCATACAGTCAGGTCAACCGGGACCTCCTGAAGACGATGGAGCCCCCCGGAAAGGTGTACTATGTCATCCTCGCCCTGGACCTCGCCGTCCTGGCCTGGGGGTTCTACGCCTGGACCTACCAGTTGAGAACCGGGTTGGGGGTGACCGGACTCAACAGCCCGGTGGGTTGGGGGGTCTACATCGCCACCTTCGTCTTCTGGGTTGGGATCGCCCACTCGGGGACCCTGATCTCCGCCATCCTTTTCCTCTTCCGTTGCCGCTGGCGCAACCCGATCTACCGCACCGCCGAGGCCATGACCGTCTTCGCCGTGATGACGGCGGCCCTCTACCCGATCATCCACCTGGGAAGGCCGTGGCGCTTTTACTGGCTCCTCCCCTATCAGCAGCGGGGCCATTTCTGGATCAACTTCCGATCCCCGCTCATCATGGATGTCTTCGCCGTGGCCACCTACTTTATCGTGAGCGCGGCCTTCTTCTTCACCGGCCTCGTGCCCGACCTGGCCGTCGTCCGGGACAAGGCGGTAGGGTGGCGGCGAAAGTTCTACACCTTCCTAGCGCAAGGGTGGGAGGGGACAGACCGGGAGTGGCGCCACTACTCGAGCGCGTACCTGCTTCTCGCCGCCCTGGCCACCCCTCTGGTCATCTCAGTCCACAGCATCGTTTCCTGGGACTTCGCCCTGACCATCGTCCCGGGCTGGCACAGCACCATCTTTGCCCCCTACTTCGTCGCCGGCGCCATCCACTCTGGCTTGGCCATGGTCTTAACCATCCTCATCCCACTGCGGAGGATCTTTCGCCTCGAAACCTATATCACCCCGGCACACCTCGAGAATCTTGCTAAGCTCCTCATTCTGACTGGGCTGATCATGGGCTACTCGTACGGGACGGAGTTCTTCATTAGCTGGTACGGTGGCAACATCTTCGAACAGGCGACCTTTCGCTACCGGATCGTGGGAGATTATGCCCTCGCCTTCTGGATCATGGCGGTCGCCAACTCGGTGGTCCCGCTCCTCTTCACCGTCAAGAAGATCCGGATGAGCGTCCCCTGGCTCTTCGGGCTCTCGCTCGTGATCAACGTCGGGATGTGGTGCGAGCGCTTCGTGATCATCATCGCCTCCCTTGCTCACGACTACATCCCCTTCGCCTGGGGTCTCTACAAGCCATCATGGGTGGAGCTGAGCGTCCTCGCCGGAACCTTTGCTTGGTTCTTCCTTTGGTTTCTCCTGTTCGTGAAGTTCCTTCCGGTGGTCTCGATCACGGAGGTCAAGGAGCTGGTCGAGCCACCCCTGAAGGGAGGAGTGGACCCGTGAGCAGTGGCAGCAGGGAGCTCTTGGGGATTTTCACGCACCTGGATGCTCTCTTGCAGGCGATTCACCGACTCCGCGATGCAGGCTACCGGGATTCCGGAGTGTTCTCGCCCCTGCCCCGCCACGAGCTAGAGGAGGCGTTGGCTAGGGGCCCAAGCCCGGTGCGCCTCTTCACCCTCGTCGGTGCGATCCTCGGAGCTGCTACCGGTTTCGTCCTGACTATCGCCACCTCCCTCCACTACCCACTCATCACCGGCGGCAAGCCGATCGTCTCCATCCCTCCCTTTCTCGTCATCGTCTTCGAGCTGACGATCCTCTTTGGGGCACTGGCGACCATCCTTGGCATGCTCCTCAACATCCGCCTCCCCCGCCTCAAGCTGCAGCCTGACTACGATCCCCGCTTCTCCGTGGACCGGTTCGGCCTTTGGGTCCGATGTCAGGGGGATCAGATCGACGCCGCGCAGAGGATCCTCCACTCCTGCAGAGCGGAGGAAGTCTCCGAGGTCTTGCTCGAAGAGAAAAAGCCTCGCTCGAAGAGAGCCGATCGCTTCATCCTCGGGGTCCTTGTGATCCTGCTGGGGGTGATTGTTGTCCTGGCCTACCTGCTTCCCCGCCTCCCCGTGACCTCAGACATGGCCCATCAACCTTCCATCAAACCCCAAGAACACCCCCTCCCCCCTGCACCTAACTCCGTGCCGGTCCAGGGAAAGGAGCGGCGGATGGAGCTGCTTGAGGCAAGCGAGCAACTCCAGAACCCGGTGCAGGCCACGCCAGCCTCCTTTGAGCATGGCAAGCAGCTTTTTCAGATTTACTGCGTCCCATGTCATGGGCCTAATGCCAAGGGAAAAGGTCCCGTCGCCAAGAAGCTGAGCACCCCGCCAGACGACCTTACAAAAGAGTCCGCCGTGGAGCAGACCGACGGATACGTCTACACGGTGATCGGACAGGGCGGAGCGACTATGCCCCCACAGGCGGAGGGCTTGTCGCCCCGAGATCGATGGGACGTCGTCAACTTCCTCAGAAGTCTACAGCGGGAAGCGGGGGCGAGATGAAGATCGCGTCAGTGAGGCCATTGAGGAAGGGAGCACAGTGAGTAGAGCGATGAGCGGTCAGGAGAGACGGGGCGAACTTCCCGTGACCTCGCGCCTCCTGCCGCGCGGCTTACTGAGATTGCTATGGGTCCTTCTCGGAACCGGCGTTCTTACGTTCCTTCTTGAAGCGACAGGGCCGAATCGCCTTCGGGCTTGGCAGATCTTCCTCGTCAATTTTCTCTTCTGGTCAGGGATGGCTCAGGGGGGCCTCGTTTTCGCGGCAACCTATGACGTAGTCCGTGCTAGATGGGGGGGAGCGGTCAAGCACCTTGCGCAGGGGCTAGGCGCTTTTCTGCCGGTGTCCTTCGTACTGTTCTTCCTCCTTCTAGCCGGGCGCCAGGTCCTTTTCCCCTGGGTCAATCAGCCGATCCCGGAAAAGCAGGCCTGGCTCAACACCCCGTTTCTCTTCGCCCGGGATGGCATTGGCCTGTCGATCCTGTATGGTCTCGGCTTGGCGTCTCTGTACTACTCGCTGCGTTTAGACCTCGGGAGATCGGTTACGCATGGGGGGGACTCTCTCCCAAGGATCTCAGCCCTGTTTTCCCGAGGCTGGCGCGGGCTCGAGGAAGAGCAGAGGCGAAGCCGGCGAGTCCTCGCCATCCTATTGCCGATCTTCCTGTTAACTTATGCTACAGTCTTTTCGCTTATCGGATTCGACCTGGTGATGGCCCTCGATCCCCGCTGGTACAGCACCCTCTTTGGGGCGTACTTCTTCATCAGCAGCTTTTACCTCGGACTGGCCGCGATCGCCATCCTTGCAGTTCTGGCCCGAAGGCGGCTGGGGCTAGAAGAACAGATCGGGAGGAAACAATTCCACGATCTCGGCAAACTCCTGTTTGGGTTCTGCCTAGTGACCGGGGACTTCTTCTGGTCCCAGTTTGTAGTGATCTGGTACGGCAATCTACCGGAAGAGACAGCGTACCTCATCGTCAGGGGCTACGAGATGCCGTGGGCGCCACTCACCTGGACCGTCCTCATCGTGAGCTTTATCATTCCTTTCCTGCTTCTCCTCAGCCGTCGGGTGAAGGAGAGCCCTCGGATCCTTCTCCCCATTGCGCTCGTGATTCTTATTGGGATGTGGATCGAGCGATACATTCTAGTGGTTCCATCCCTTTGGCACCAGGCTGGGCTTCCCTTGGGATGGATCGAACTTCTGATCACTGGCGGATTCTTGGCCGCTGTGGCCCTCTCGTACTCGGCCTTCCTCAGCGCCTTCCCATTTCCTCCAATTAACAATACACTTCACGGAAGCGCATATCAGAGACCATCCTCTCCTGAGTAATGGATGCCCGCATTTCTTAGACTCAGCGCCTCCGGTCCCACCTTGTCTTGACGCGCGGGCCTTCCTCGCTCTGATAAGCCCGAACGATCCGGCTATGCGGAGAGAGAAGAGGGCCAAAATTCAGCGACGTCCACCTCAAACTCAGAGAGGCGGTGATTGATGTGAAGTCGCGATATCGGCACTAGCCCGCCCACCTAGGGGAGAAAGACCTGATCCTGGTTCGCACAAAGATCCACGCTGAGCAGCGAAGGGGAGGATGCGAACCTGTCAGACGCTTACCAACACCTCCAGTTGCACATGGTTGAATTGCTCCTTCCCGCCAAAGCAAACCTACTGGCTCCGGACAATGAGGACGGGGCGATCGGCTGAGCGCAGCACCCGCTCCGTCACGGAACCGAGAAAGAGGCGGGCTATCCCCGAATGGCCATGAGACGCCATCACGATGAGGTCTACATCGTGGGCTTTTGCCTCTTGGCAGATCGCCTCGTGGACCGGCCCAGGGGCCTCCACCACCCGAACCTCAGTCACTATTCCTTGCGTTCCACGCATCTCCGCCGGGACAAGCGATTCTAATGTGGTGCTCACGCTCTGCCTGAGCGCCTCTCGCTCTTCTGGCGAAAGCATCCTCCCCGGCGAATAGTGAGCGTACATCGGATTCGGCAGCTCAGGCCGCTCCAGGACATGACACAGGATCACGGTGCCGCCGCGTTCCGCCAACACAGCATAGGCGTGCGCGATGGCGCCGTTTCCGAGGGGTGAGAAATCAGTGGTCACGAGCAACTTCCGGTACCTTGGTGTCACAATGTATTCACTCCTTTCGAAAAGTTGCCTTTCGCGACTCCCATGGAATTCTCCAGCGCGCCAACGTTAGAGCCTCGGCCTCCCGCACCTCCGCTTCAACCATTTTTCCGCCTCCACTGCGAAAAAGACAGCAGAAGATACCCCGAGGCTCACGCTCAGCTCCATAGGAGTCATGGGTTCGGTCCTGAAGACCCTGTTAAGGATCGGAACGTAGACGGTAGCCATTTGGAGAAGGAAGGTCAGCGAGACCGCGCCAAGCAGCGGTTTGTTGGACAGCAGCCCTTGAGCGAATAGCGACTCCCGATCCGACCGGATGGCGAGCACATTGGCCAACTGGGATAGACAGAGGACGGTAAAAACCATGGTTTGCCAGCGGGCGGAGCCGGAGAAGAAGGCCCATGCCTGGGTGCCGATGGTAAGGGCCCCCATGAACAGGCCAACCCAGATGACATGGATGCCCAATCCGTGCGCGAATACTCCTTCCTGGGGAGGCCGAGGGGGGCGCTGCATGACGTCTTTCTCTTCAGGCTCTGCCGCCAAGGCCAAGCCTGGCAGCCCGTCCGTAACCAGATTGATCCAGAGGATTTGGATCGGGAGAAGTGGAACGGGCAACCCGAAGAAGGGCGCGAGGAAGATGGTCCAGATCTCTCCGGAGTTGGTCGTCACGGCATACCTGATGAACCTCCGTAGGTTGTCATAGATCTTCCGCCCCTCCCGGACGGCCCGGACGATCGTGGCAAAGTTATCGTCCAAGAGGATCATCGCGCTGGCCTCTTTTGCCACGTCAGTGCCCGTGATCCCCATGGCCACGCCGATGTCAGCCTGCTTCAGCGCCGGCGCGTCATTGACGCCGTCCCCGGTCATAGCCACGTACTCCCCGCTGGCTTGAAGCGCCGTGACGATTTTGAGTTTCTGCTCCGGCGCAACCCTTGCGTAGACCCGGATGTGTCCCACCCGTGCCTGAAGTTCCTCTTGCGAGAGAGTGGCCAGCTCTTGCCCCGTCATGACGGCGTCGCCGTCCTCGAGTATCCCCAGTCGCCTGGCGATGGCCCTAGCGGTCGCGGGGTGGTCCCCCGTGATCATGACGGGCACGATGCCAGCAGTCTTGCAGGTCCCGACCGCCTCTCGGGCTTCCTCCCGGGGAGGATCCACGATGCCAACGAAGCCGAGCAGCGTCAGCTCGCGCTCCACCGTCTCAGCCGTCATCACCGCCGGCATGTTGTCCCATCGCCGCATGCCGAGGGCCAGCACCCTCAGGCCATCGGCGGCCATCCGCTCGCTGACCTTCGCGAGCTCGTCCGGTTGGATCTCACGCGAACCCGACGACGTCAACATCTGCCGGGATTCCTCCACGATGAGCTCGATCGCTCCCTTTGTGAAAGAGACGAAGCCGCCCGCCGGGTCCCGATGCAGGGTCGTCATGCACTTTCGATCCGAATCGAAGGGGATCTCCGCTACCCTCGGATAGTCTTTTTCCACCTCCAGCCTCTCGAATCCCGCGTCCCTGGCAGCGACGAAGATCGCCACCTCCGTCGGGTCACCCCGAACCGAACCCGTGCCGTCCGCACCGGCATCGTTACTGAGCGCCATCGCCCGCAGCAGCTCGTCCCAAGGGCCTCCCGGTCTAGGAGCCCGCTCGATGACGCCGTCGCAGAAAAACTCCTCGACCCTCATCCGGTTCATGGTCAGCGTGCCGGTCTTGTCGGAGCAGATGTAGGTCACAGATCCCAGGGTCTCTACTGCGGGGAGCTTGCGCACCAGGGCATTCTTCTGGACCATCTTCCTCGCGCCGAGGGCTAAAGAGATGGTAACAACGGCGGGGAGGGCCTCCGGGATGGCTGCTACGGCCAGGCTCACCGCGGTCAGGAACATGAGAAGCGGAGCCTCGCCGCGCGCGATCCCCGCCACAAAGACGATGGCGCAGATGGCCAGGGCGGCGACCGCCAAGCGCTGCCCGAAGCTCGCGAGACGCTTCTGCAGGGGGGTCTTGACTTCACCCGCCTCCTGGAGCAGGGCCGCGATCTTCCCGAACTCGGTCTCCATCCCGGTGGCCACCACCACCCCGCTGCCGCGGCCGTAGGTTACGACGGTCCCCTTGTAGGCCATGTTCTTTCGGTCCCCAATGGGAAGTGCCTCATCGCGAAGAGCCTCAGTCGTCTTCTCGGCGGGAACGGACTCCCCGGTGAGGGCGGCCTCCTCCACTCTGAGCTGGGCCACCTCGAGGAGCCTCAGGTCCGCGGGCACTATCGCGCCAACTTCGAGGAGCACGATGTCGCCCGGGACAACCTCCTCGGCTGGCACGACGATGGTCTCTCCTTCGCGGAGGACCAATGCCGTAGGGGCTGCCATCGCCTTGAGCGCCTCCATGGCCCGTTCGGCCCGATACTCCTGAACAAAGCCGATCACCGCGTTCAGAACGACAATCGCCACAATCGCCACCGTGTCCTTCGCCTCACCGATCACGCCCGAGACAACAGCGGCGGCCAGCAGGACGAGGATCATGAAGTCGGTGAACTGGTCGAAGAACATCCCGAGGGGGCTCCGCCGCTTCCCCTCGGCCAGCACGTTGGGACCGTACTCGGAAAGGCGACCCCGAACGGCTTCCGCGGCGAGGCCCCTCCTCGACGTTCGGAAAGCCTCGATCACCATCTCACCCGACATCTGATGCCAGCGCATTGGCGGCCTACTCCTGCAGATTCAGACCACGACGGTGGCCGTCAGACAGGATAGCGGCTGGAGAACCAGCCCTTCACAACCTCCACGAGCCCGAGGTACGCCACGATCATGACGATGAGGAAGCCGAAAAAGAGCGGTGGGAGCGGCGTAAAGCCAAGCCACGGGGCGATCGGCGTGAAGGGAAGCAGCACCCCCACCCCGACGCACCCGCTAACGCCCCAGGCGAGTGCCCGACCTGGCGGGCTGGCCCACGGGCGCCCAGCCGTCCGGATGACGAAGATGACGAGCGTCTGCGTGGCGAGGGACTCGACGAACCAGCCAGTATGAAAGAGATCCTCACCCGCGTGAAACACCCGTAACATCACGAGGAAGGTTACGAAATCGAAGAGCGAGCTGATCGGCCCGATCGTCAGCATATAGCGGCGGATGAGCGCCACGTTCCACCGTTTCGGCTTCACCAGGTACGTGCCATCGACCCGGTCTGACGGGATCGCGATCTGTGAGAGGTCGTAGAGAAAGTTATTCAGCAAGATCTGCAGCGGGAGCATCGGGAGGAACGGCAAGAATACGGACGCGGCCGCCATGCTCAGCATATTGCCGAAGTTCGAGCTCGTGCCCATGAGCACGTACTTCATGATATTCCCGAAGCTCCGCCGCCCTTCCAGCACCCCGTCGTGCAGGACCTGAAGCCCCTTTTCGAGCAAGATGATGTCCGCCGCGTCCTTGGCCACATCAACGGCGTTTTGTACGGAAATGCCGACGTCGGCAGAGCGCAGCGCCGGCGCATCATTGATGCCATCCCCGACGCACCCGACCACATGGCCGCGCGAGCGAAGCGCCTGGACGATCCGATTCTTCTGCATCGGCGACACCCGCGCGAAGACCGCGGTCCGCTCTGCAATCGCCGTGAGCGCAGGGTCGGACATGCGGTCGATCTCTTCGCCAAGGACGATCGCACCCGAGGCGAGACCCACTTGGGCGCAGATCCGCTGCGTCACAAGCTCGTTGTCTCCAGTGACGATCTTCACCTCGACGCCGTCCGCCCGCAGCGCGGCAATCGTCTCGATCACACCTTCACGCGGCGGATCGAGAAACGCCGCGAAGCCAGCAAAGGTGAGCTCGCGCTCATCGTGGACACCATAGCTGGCCTGACGATCCACAGACCGGTATGCGACGGCCAGGACGCGATAGCCGTCGGCGCTGAGCGTGCGAAAGAGGTGGTCCGCCTCCGCCCTCAAGGTCGCGTCGAAGGGCCTAGCGGCGCCATCCAGGTCCACTTTCGCGCAGGCCAAGAGCACACTCTCCGGTGCCCCTTTCGTGACGAGCAGCCGCTGGTCGTCATCCTCAACAACCACGGAGACCCGACGGCGCTCGAAGTCGAACGGGATCTCGTCCACCCGTTTGTAGCGACCCACGTCAGGGTGCTCATGGCGAAGGATGGCCTCGTCCATGGGGCTCCGCAACCCCGTCTGATAGGTGCTATTCAGCGCCGCCAGCCGGATGACCGCTTCATCGTCACTGCCGCGTAGGTTCACGTGCTGCTCCACCGTGATTTCGCCCAGCGTCAGCGTCCCGGTCTTATCGCTACACAGGATGTCCATGCTCCCGAAGTTCTCGATTGCGGCGAGCCGCTTCACGATCACCTTTTTCCTCGCCATGCGGACCGCCCCCGTGGCAAGCGTGACGGAAACGATCATGGGGAGGAGCTCGGGCGTGAGCCCTACCGCAAGAGCGACCGCGAAGAGGAATGACTGGAGTGGGTCTCGGCGAAAGAGCGCGTTCACCAGGAAGACGAACAGCACGAGGAA
This sequence comes from Methylomirabilis sp. (SeqCode), assembly GCA_041491025.1. GTDB lineage: Bacteria > Methylomirabilota > Methylomirabilia > Methylomirabilales > Methylomirabilaceae > Methylomirabilis. The sequence continues at coordinate 3,411 of JBGPUH010000006.1, read as the reverse complement.
GATCACGACTTCGAGGATGAGGAACCCGAACCGCCGCGTCCCGCGCTCGAATTCGGTGTCGGGCGGGCGCGCGCTCAGTTGAGCGGCGACATGCCCGAACTCGGTCGAGGTCCCGGTATGAACGACGAGGGCAACGCCGAGCCCGCTCACGACCGAGGTGCCGCGGAAAACCGCGGTCAGGGCATCGCCCAGACTGTTCCCGGGGACTGCCTCCGCGGGCGCGTGCTTTTCCGTGGGCAGCGATTCGCCCGTCAGGGCGGCCTCGTTCAGGAAGAGGTCCTTTGCCGCAAGTAGCCTGGCGTCAGCGGGGACGAGGTCGCCGGCGGCCAGGTGAATCGTGTCTCCAGGGACGACCTCGCGCGCCGGAAGCTCGCGAGGGACACCATCTCGAAGGACCGTAGCTGTCTGCCCGACCCGTTCGCGAAGGCGCTGAGCGGCGCGCTGCGACCGGTAGGCCTGGGTGAAGTTGAGCGCGATGCTCAGGACGACGATCAGCGCGATCACGGCGGAGCTGACCAGTTGGCCGAAGACGGCAGATACACCGCTGGCCAATAAGAGGATGAGGACGAGGGGGTTCGCCAGGTATCGGACGATCTCGCGGACGGCTTCGAAGCGACGCGGCGGAGCCAGTTCATTCGGCCCCCAGCGCCTGAGACGCGCCGCAGCCTCAGCGGAGCTCAGGCCCACATCGGAGCCGCCAACTTCCTTCAGGATCTGCGCGACCGGAAGGGTCCAGAATGGCTGCGACCTCATCCCAGGCGCTCGTTCACACCTGCGAGGGGCAGGTGAATGGCTTGCCGCAGTACGGCTGGATTCTCTAAGAGCTCCTCATGTCCCGGCGCCATCTTGGCGAGACGCCCTCCTGCTTCCGCGCCGAGGCCCCGGCGTCCGAGCCGTTTCCGAAGTGTTTCAAGGTACCGCTCTGCTCTCATCCGTCGCAGGGCGTGACCTCTATAGGCAGAAGACTCTCCCTCTCGTATTCCCTCCCCCGCGCCTACGGGGGCCACCACCTGGAGCAGGATGATCTCCGTCCTCGAGGGATCAGCCGCCCGCTCCACGTACCCGACGGCAGATTCGCCCAAGCGTGATCCATCGAGAGGAACGAGGATCTTCTTAAGCAGCACAGCCCACTCCCCGTGCTCCTTGGCATGTGAACGCTCCTCTGCGTTGGGCTCACCAGGCGGCATCACACGATGGGCCAGTGCAAGCGTTCCGATGGACCCCAACCGAGGACAGCTTTATCCTTTCTCGGCTCGCCCGACCATCTAATCCCTGACCTACTTACGCTTCTCTATCGGCACGACATCGCGCACGTCGTATCCGACGTAGACCTGCCTGGGCCTGGCGATCTTCTGCTCCGAATCGAGCAGCATCTCCTCCCATTGTGCCATCCAGCCCGATGTCCGCGGGATGGCGAACAACACCGGGAAGATATCCACCGGGAAGCCCATGGCCTGGTAGATGATCCCCGAATAGAAATCGACGTTCGGGTAGAGCTTCCGCTTCACAAAGTAGTCGTCCTGCAGCGCGATCCGCTCCAGCTCGACGGCCATGTCCAGCATCGGGTTCATCCCCGTCACCTCGAATACCTGCTCCGCCAGCCGCTTGATGATCCTGGCCCGGGGATCGTAGTTCTTGTAGACGCGATGGCCAAACCCCATGAGCCGTCCCTCTCCAGCCTTCACCTTCTTAATGAACTCGGGGATGCGATCCTTTGAGCCGATCTCGTCCAGCATCCGCAGAACCGCCTCGTTGGCGCCACCGTGCAGGGGGCCGTAGAGGGCCGCCGTCGCCGCCGCCACGGCTGAGTACGGATCCACCTGGGAGCTCCCGACGCTCCTCATGGCATTGGCGCTGCAGTTCTGCTCGTGGTCCACGTGGAGGATGAACAGGACATTGAGCGCATGCTCCAAGACCGGGTTAGGCCGATACTTCGTCTCCGCCATCTTGAAGAGCATGCTGAGGAAATTTCCGGTGTAGCTCAGGTCGTTGTCGGGATAGACGTACGGCAGTCCCAAGCTGTGCCGGTAGGCGAACGCAGCGAGTGTCGGCATCTTGGCCACCAGTCGCTGGATCTGCTTCTTGCGAGACTCCGGGTCCAACACTCGCTTGGCATCAGGATAAAACGTGGACAGGGCACCGACGGTCCCGACGAGGATCCCCATCGGGTGGGCATCGTACCGAAAGCCATCCATGAACGTCTTGATGCTCTCATGGATCATGGTGTGGTGGGTGATGTTCCATACCCAGTCATCGAGCAGCGCTCTGGTCGGCAGCTCCCCATACAGGATCAGGTAAGCGACCTCGAGGTAGGTACATTTCTCGGCGAGCTGCTCGATCGGATATCCCCGGTAGCGCAGGATCCCCTTCTCCCCGTCGATGAAGGTGACCTTGCTCTTGCACGAGGCGGTGTTCATAAAGGCCGGGTCGTAGCTCATCATCCCGAACTCGTCGTCCGTGACCTTGATCTGCCGTAGATCCATGGCCCGGATGTTCCCGCTCTGGATCGGAATCTCGTAGCTCTTCCCGGTCCTGTTGTCGGTGATGGTCAAGGTCTCCTTGCTCATGCTCGTGCTCCTTTCTCTACCCAGGCCGCTAACGGCCTGTTGAAAAAGAGTGTGGGTGTGAACAGCCCTGCCTCTCCTTATCTCCGCGTTCGGGCTCTGTGGTACCGTGATCGAACGTGTTACGACCGTCTGGGGTTAACGGGCCGGGGCCGGTAAGGGGCTCTTGTGGCACACCCCTAGCCCCTCCATTTCAACCCATTTTCTTGACACCTCATCTGTCCGCTCACTGTTCAGCTCCAACCGGTATCTTCACGCTGACCGCGCCGCGGAGGTCAGCGATGCGATACCCGAACGACTTATCTTGGGGGTACAGACGCTGCAACTCGGTTTTGACCTCCGGCGAGATGTCATCAGGCCCACCGTGGCAGCTCAAGCAGACCGGACTCCCCAGCACGATCGGCTTCATGTAGCGGAGGTACCGTCGCCCCTCCTCCGTGACGACCTCCGCATGTTCGGTGTCCACCTGAAGCTCCCCCTTCGCCTTCAACGCCGCGAATTCGTCCAGCACCATGGCCTCGTACTCGTCGGGCGCGTCGGCGGGATTTCGATACTTGACGCTGACGCGACGAACGCGCCACCCCTCCTCTTCGTGCTGCTTGGCGAGGCCGAGGGCGATCTTGGAGCACTGCTGGAGCGCTCCAGCCGGCCCCCGCGCCCTCACCTCGACTTGCATCAATTCGCGCGTTTCCTCGATCACCCTCAATGCAAGCTGCTGGGCAGCCCGAAGGCCCGGAAGCTCCGCCGCAGTGGCCCACGAGAAGAGGGCCCCACTCATCACAAGACACGCAATCCAGACGTGTCGCTTCTTCATTTTACTCTATTCACCTCCTCCTCAACCAGTGCC
>JBGPUH010000005.1:0-23260 GCA_041491025.1 Methylomirabilis sp. (SeqCode) | reverse complement strand
TCGTGATTTTACAGCCTGGAGGGATCGGCTTCCCTTGCGGCGACATCTCATTCGGGAAGAGGTAATTCGTCACGCCCAGCTCGTTCACCATGGCCAAGCCGACGAAGTTCGTAATGGTTGGGACGGCCGCCTTCCACCCGAACCGGCCGATCACCCCGTTGCTGATGTTGGGCCGCCCGGCGATCCCGTCGCCGTTCACGTCGGTGGGATCGGCGTTGGCGAGGATGGTCGAATCGGGGATCGCCTGGATCAGACCGAGCCCAAACAGCGGGGGTGGCTGTCGCTTCCCGGTCACGTTTGCCTCCGGCGGGACCACCTCGGCTGCAAGGTTACAGCTTCCCGGCGGCAGCTCATCCGCCACGCTGGACTTCTGCAGGTTGGGCCCGCCAAGGTTCAACAGCGGATCGAACGGTTCACCTTCCACGTTGCGGGCGAACCGGGTCGCCCGATTGTCGAGGGAGACCCCTGACCCGCCGGGGGCCGGGTTGGAGTGACACTCCACGCAACTCTTCCCGTTGTACACCGGGCCCAGCCCGGTCTCGGGCTTCTCCTCCTTCAAGAATTTTTCCTTGCCAAACGCAAACGCAGCCAAGAGCTCATCCGGAAGGCCGGGAAGCGGATCGCCGAACTGGGGCGCGACTTGGGCCGTCACGGTGCGCAAAGATAGAAACGGGGAAAGTGCGACAAGAGGCAGGAACAGCAGAAACCACCGACGGTGCTTCACGATCGACCTCCTTGCAGCAGCCAGGGGTGTATAACCCCGCAGTTGGGTGAAAGGGAAGTCAGGCGTTTAGTCTATTCGACAAAAGAAATCAGGAGAGGTTTAAGGCGGGGCTAGGAGCACAGTCCATGCCACGCGACGTACGGTAGGCAATGAGTCGCTTGGTCATGCACCGCTGCGCATCGTTCGATCGCCTTCTCGATCTCCGTCGCATCGGTCCGATTGGATTCTGACAGAATTTGTCACTCACCTGTGACAAATTCCAGTCCAGTTCCCTCCACCGGGATCAACGAGAATCCTCTGACGCGTAGGTCGGCACCTCGCGGCCGGATGTCGTGACGTATGCGACCCGCGATGGTCCGCCAAGGGCCGCCGCCACGCGCACCCGATCCACCGGCTCGCCCTGCGCCAACAGCGGGTCGACGCCAGGGACGGCGGTGAGAGTGAACGTCGCCGAGGCGCTGATCACGCTCGACTGGTTCGTCGGGATGGTGAGGCTCGCCGTGGCTGTGGACGCCGCCAGAGTGCCAGCGCGGGGTGTACTAGTGGTGGACTCGTTACCCCATCTAACGGCTTCACGGTCACGGTCACCGTCGTCCCCAGGGGAATATTGGACGCGGCGAGCCCGATCGTCATCGGGTTGGCTGTGCCAGCCATGCAACAGGATGTCAGGGTTAGAGAGGGAGCCGGTGGGAGAGGCTGACGCTGGCATACAACCCGATGGGACTGCTATTCCCCGGGCCAAGCGGCTGCAGGGGATTGCTAGGCGTCATGGTCTCTCGGGTGGTGCCCGAGGATCAACTCGGACCGCAGGCAAGTCTGTCTCTACAGTGTTCTCCAGCAGTTCGATCTTAATTAACTCTGTTAGGATGGTTCGGAGTGCTGCGAACGGCACGGGGGCATCAGGTGTCACAGCTGCAGGCGTCGGCAACGTAGTCTGAGGCGGTCCAGGCCAATCACCGCGGTGGACGAGCCCCGACCTCAGGTCATAACTTCGGCCCAGCGCCTTGGATAGGAGCGAGCGGTCTTGAGGGATGATGTCACGCATTCGGATCTCAGCTAACGGCTGCGGGGGTTTCCACTGAAGTGCCACAAAATCGAGGGGGTAATCCCAGTCAGTCCAAGTTGCGTCCCAGAAGGAATCCAGAATCCGGGAGGAGGCGTAGTGACGAAACGCTGCTTTAAGCCTCAGTTGCTTATCGGCCATCAACCGTTGAACAAAAGCCTCCCGCTGCATCTGCGATAGCCCTTGCTGTTTCAGAAAAGCGTCCCAAGCTTGGCTCTGGTCCCAATCGGACCATGATAAGGGGGGTGATCCGTACTGTCTTGAGAGGACCTCGACCCCTGCGACAAGAAGTATGTAGGCTGACCGGAGTTCTTGGATGAATAGCAGGCAGGCGGCATGGTGGAGGTTGCACGCCGCACCGATAGTCGTCGCATGCGGCTCACCCAGTGATTCAATCCGTCGGAGCCACCCGGCGAAGGAGTCAGCGACGCCGCTAGGCAAGGGGGCGTTCAGTCGGCGGTCCGTGGATGCGCCTTGGCCAATAAAGAGGATGGACGACCCTCCGTACATCGGGAGCACCAGCTCGTTAGGGGGCTCGATCCGTCGGTCTGTGGCCAATGTCAGCAGTGCGCCGAACTCCGCTGCCAGGCGCTGGTGCACCGAAATCGGCTGGGTCTCGTCCTTGGTGTCGATGAACCGGAGGAGTGACGACCTTCTGGGTCCCGTATCTCCAGGCTGTGGAGGATGCGGGTCGAGTGGACGCACCCGTACGAGACCTTCCGGGATGTCGAGTGGTGCGGTACCGGAATAGACGAGCCGCACTTGATATTCTGACAGCTGACTTGGCGCGGCAACTCGGAGGCGCGATAGCCACGCCTTGACTTCTCTCATCTCGTACGCACCTATCCGAAGCGAGGCCCGGACCGGATCGAGTCAGACGACAGGGTAGACACTTAAGATAGCACTCAAGTCACTACTGTCCCAACGTTAGTGGCGTAAAATCAATTGGTTATCGTCGATGGAGAGCGCTCCGTCCTTCATGAGCTGGGCAGCTTCCTCCATTCTCACGCGCTCCAGGTACGCCATCGGCGTGCGGCCAAAGGCCGCCTTGAAACGCCGGCGGAAATGACTGGTACTCAGTCCGACCGTGCGGGCCAATGATATGCTCGTGTGAGGCTCATCAAATCGGTGCAGCAGTATGTGATGGGCTTTGCAGAGTGGACCCCCGTCCGTCGGCATCTCGCCCAGCAGGGCCGCGACCCGCGCCTGGAGCTCGAAGACATTGAACGGCTTGTCCATGTAGTCATCGACCCCGGCGCGGAGCGCCCGAAGCAAGACCTCCTCGGAGCCGTAGCCGGTCAGCACGAGGACCCGAAAGTGGCGGACAGCCCGGAGGCGTCCCAGGATCTCGATGCCGTCGGTGGACTTCAGGCGGACGTCCAGTAACACGAGATCGATCGGGTGGCGCCGGAGGATCGCCAGGCCTTCCCGATCGTCCATCGCCACGTGGACCCGATACCGGTCCTTGAGGGCCGCGACCATCGTCTCGGCGATGTGGGGATCATCATCGATGATCAACACCTGCCGCGCTCGTCCGGTAGGCTTCATGACAGCACCCACGTCTTCTGTGACCATCCCCCCAGAACCAGCCCCCTCTCGGATCGTTAGCGCACCCCAGCGATCCCCCTCTGAGGCTGGGCGTCTTTGCCCAGGAGCCCTGTCACGAGGTCGATGAAGCGCCGCGTGTCCAGGGGCTTTGACAGGTAGGCGGCGCAGCCCGCCTGCAGCGCGCGCTCCACGTCCTCTCGTAGGGCATGCGCCGCCTGGCCGCATTCCAAATACTCGCACATCCTCCCCCTGCGAACAGAAGCCATACGTCCGACCATCCCGCCAAATGAAGCGATGCAAAGCCCCGGCTTGCCCCAAGAATCTCGGCTGCTCCACCGGCCGGGTACAATCAAGGAGGAGCAATCCGGTTGGATCTGTAGCGTTCAACGGCCGGTTCTTCACATAAGCGTAGTAATTGAGATCCCCACTGGCGATCTTGACCGTATCTTCACCCAGGAACCAGCCGAGGATCGGGTGGTAGTATCGCGCGCGGTAGTAGTAGAGGCCGGCGAGGGCGTCATTTTCGCGGCTCGTGTACTGGAAGGGGGTTAGGCTGGGACTTCCGGTCACAATTGAGGTCCCGGTTCTCTGGACGTTGGTCCCCGGGCGCGGGAGATCAACCGGCGCAGAAAGCGACCGAAGTAGCCACCGATGACCGCGGGCAGCGTGAAGACTGCGTAGATAATGACCTCAATCCCGTACAAGTTATGGGGGGCTAAGTTGAGGAGACCCTCGAGAGTGGCGAGACCGAAGACGGGAAGCATGGTAGCCGTGCCCCAGTGCGGACCACGCCGGGGATCTAAAAGGCCCAACAGAAGACCACTGATAGCGAGGCAGAGGGTGGAGTAGTTGCGTGACCGCTCGACATCCGTGGCTACAGAAATGAGCGGAGGCATTTTGACTGGCGTCGTCCCAGGGATGAGGATCGGCGGCAAGACCCATGACGCATAGCCGAGCGCCATCGCGAGAATCAGGAGAACGATCGTTCGTATGCTCGGGAGCTTCAACTCAGTCCCCCCGCCTACCGAATATTCCTACAGATGATTAATCCGAACAGCGTGTGAAGAGCGCCATCGGCATTGCGGTGTTACGGACAGGGTTTCCGACCGCCAGTCAAGGATGCCTTGGCAAGACAGATGACGACGTCCATGTTGCAAAGCTGGCAGCTGAGGTTGAAGGGATTCACCCCAGTAAGCATGTCCGGCCAGCTCCACATGCTGCACCTTTGTGGCGCACGCTTATAGCAGTCATCGTGCTTATTGCAGCACTTGGTACCGCAAGGGCTGGCAAACACGCCGCCGGCCCTGCTGATATAATCGCACCCAAGACTTTGAGGACCGGAGATGAGACCCAACGGATCAGTCCGGTTGATGGGGTTGTCATTCGCATACGTGTAGAGGTGTAGGTGTTGCGGATTTGGCACAAATGCCGTTGGAAGGTTGGCAGATGGAGCACCGAGAAAACTAAGCATCATGAGCAACGATAAACCCCGATCGATATCGATATAACGAGCCACACTAGGAGAATAGTCGCTTCGGCACGCACCTGGGTTGAACAGCGGGGACTCCTTTGGGTCCTCACTGAGGAATCGGGCCGTATGCGGCGTGTAGTAGCGCGCCCGGTAGTAGTAGAGCCCCGTGGACCCATCATGTTCGCGGCCGGTGTACTGGAAGGGATTGGAAAAGGCAGAGTTGGTGGAAGAGGTTCTACCGAAGGGTTCGTAGGCGTACTGAACCACCACATTGGCGGTTTGGTCGAGGACGGCGAGCGTGCTACCAAGTGGATTGTAGATCGAATAATAGGCACCGTCGCGCTTGATGAAGCTGAATATTTCGTCAAGGTTCAAGGAACGGAGGTAGCTCGTCGTCCCAGACGCATCGAGTTGGTTGACGATGTCGAGACTATCGTACATGTCCTGTGTCGTCAAGCCGTTGATCGTCTTACCCGCTCGGCGGCCGAGGGCGTCGTAAAGGAACGTGGCCGAGGTGCCTGGGGTGGTGAGGGCCGTGAGGCGGTTGCGGGCATCCCACAGGTAGGTCGTCGTGCCGGAGGGATCGGCAAGCGAAGCCAGATTCCCGTTCGTGTCATAGGTCATCTGCCTCTCGCCGAAGGTGAATTGGCGGTTGGCGGCGTCGTAGGTCGCAGAGGCCACCGGGTCAGGCAGGAGCGTGCGGGCGAAGGAGCCACCGACGCCGGTGCGGTTGCCAGCGGGGTCGTAGGTGTAGGTGAGGTCCCCGAGGAGGCCTGCCGCGCTGTGATAGATCAGTGCCGTGACGCGGGACGCCGCGTCGTACTCGTACTCGGTGCTGACCCCGTTCGGGAGCGTGAGCTTCGTCCGGCGGCTGACTGCGTCGTAGTCGATACTCACGGGGTTCGCCGGGGCCTGGGTGATCGTGCGCAGCCGTGAGGTGGCGTCGTAGGTGTAGGTCACAGGGTTAAGCTCGTTGACGCGCATCTGCGTCCGGCGGCCCAAGGTGTCGTACTCGTAGGCGACCGTGCCGAGGCCAGTCGTTTCGGCGGCAAGCCGGTCAAGGACATCGTAGGCGAGCGTGATCGGCCGATGCGGATCGGCGGTGTCGTCGGCCTGGACGAGGCGCCCGGCGGCATCGTACGTGAAGGTCGCAGGGCTGCCATCGGCATAGGTCGCCTTGGTGCGTCGGTTCAATGCATCGTACGCGAAGGTAGTCGTCTGTCCCTTCCGATTTGTCGTAGAGAGGAGGTTGCCGACCCCGTCGTACGCGAAGGTCTCCGCCTGCCCCAGTTGGTCGAGCCGGCGGCTCAGCCGGTCCATGGAGTCGTACTCGTGGGTGATCACGTGGTTGAGGGCATCCGTCACCGTGAGGAGGTTCCCATTGCCATCATACGTGAAGCGCGTCAGCCCACTTAGGGCGTCCGTGAGTTGCGTGAGCCGGTTCAAGGGGTCGTACCCGACACTCGTGAGCTTCCCTCGCGGGTCGGTCTGCGAGAGGAGGCGCGAAACTCCATCGTAAGTGCGGCTCGAATTGTTGCCAAGCGGATCGGTGATCGTGCTCAGGTTCCCGGTGCCATCGTACTCGAAGTGGGTCGTGTTATTCAACGGGTCCGTGGTCGAGATAGGCTGACCGGCCGAATTGTAGGCGATCGTGGTGCGCTCGGTCAGCGGATCGACGACGGCGGTAAGGTTCCCGGTCGCGTCGTACTCGAAGCGGGTGACGTTCCCCAAGGGATCAGTGAGGCTCGTGAGCCGGTTGAAGGTCGGGTCATAGGTGAAGATCCGCACGTTCCCGGCGGGGTCGGTGATCGTCGCGACGTTGCCTTTGCCATCATACGTGAACCGGGTGACCCGCCCCAGCGGATCGGTCGTGGTGAGCAGCAGGTTCGTCCCGACCTGCCGCTCGAAGCTGGTGGGCTGCCCGAGCGCATCCGTCTGCGCGATCAGGTAGCCCTGGGTGTTGAAGCGGGAGGTCGTGCGATTGCCTTTGGGATCGGTGACGACCGTCTGGGTCACGACGCCGCTGGTCAGGGTGTAGGCGAAGGTGAAAACGCTCCCGTCCGCCTGGGTCTGGCGGCTCACGCGCCCCGCACTGTCGTACTCGTTCCGCAGGAAGAGAATTCCTCGCGGATCGGTGATGGTGAGGAGCCGGTTCGCGGTGTCGTACGTGTAGGTCGTCACGCCGCTTGCGGCGTCCGTGACCGTGACCAGGCGGCCGCTCCCATCGTAGGCGTAGCGCACCGTGCGCCCGAGCGGGTCCGTCACCTGGGTGATCAGGAGCCCGGTGCCGCTGTAGCTGAAAAGAAGCTGCCGCCCCGCCGGCTCCGTGAGGCTCGCGACCCGCCCCTGCCCATCCCGGGTGATCGTCACCGTGTTCCCGTTCCGATCCCGCTGGGCGGTGAGTCGCCCGTTCCCATCGAAGGTCCACGTCGCTCCGTCCTTGAAGGTCAGGACGCGGGTGCTGCCGCTCAAGGTGATGGCGGTCCCTCGCAGGCCCGGCTCGGTGCTGTTGATGAAGCGTCCGTCGGGCTGTCGCGCAAAGAGGACCCGGCTGTTGCCGGACAGGGTGAGCAGCAGGGCATCGACGGACAGGCTCTGGAGGGAAATCTCATAGGCGTGGCTCGTCCCTGGGCCGAAGGGGCCGGGGGAGTCATCGAGGGTTCGATAAGTCCGGGTGAGGGCGAGCGGGACGCGGCCCGGCAGCACCAAGTCAGTCTTCTGCATCACAAAGAGCCCGCTCGCGAGATCGACCGGCTCGCCTCCGCTCGGGCCCTGGCCCAGCGCGGGGAGGTTCACCGCCGTTGCCGAGGGCGGGCGCGTCTGGGGCGGGGGCGGATACAGGACCCGCCAAGCCCCGCAGCAGAACCGAGGCATGCCGTAGGGTTTGCCCGTGGCGGGGTTGATGTCAGGCACAATCTGCGTCCCGTCCGACGACACGGTGCCGGTCCCGTACTTGGCCCACGCGTTGGGCCGGCTCCCGTCCGGGGCCTCATCGTAGAAGTACAGGTCCACCTGCTCCCCTGGGAAGCCGCCCCCCTCGTTCGGGCCGATGATCGGGACCGGCGCAGTCGGCGTGCCGCCGCCCACCTTGCCGAAGTAGAACATATAAATCGGTCCGGCCACGAAGCCGGGCGGCAGCTCCAGCGGCGGCAGCGGGGAGCGGTCGGGCGGGACAACCCGCATCCCGACCTGCGTGTTGGGCTGCCCGTCCCAGCCGAGGATCGTGACCCCGGCGGGGATCTGGACGAGGAAGCCCGGGAGAGCGGGATCGGTCACGGTGGCGGCCTGGCCCGGGATGAGGGGGACGGTGTGGCCTACCGGCTGGGCATGCAGGTGGGGCGTCAAGCCGAGGGAGGTGACCTGGCCCGGCGCGATCGTGACGGTCAGCGGGATCGTGGGGTAGCTCACCGTCGGCGTGGACGCGGTCGAGCCATCGATCAGGACAACCTGGGGGCCCGCTGGCGGGTTCGAGAGGAGGAAATTCCCGCCGCCATCGGTCTGCGTCGTGAGGCTGCCGAGCCGGATCGTCACGTTCGGGAGGGGCGCCTCCTCGGTGGTGACGACCCGCCCGCTGAGTGCGGTGGTCCCCGGCGCAAGCACGGCCGCAGCAGCCCCTGCCGAGTGGGTGGTCAGGACCCCGTTCACGAGCCCCATCCCGGTCACGATGAAGGGGTACGTGCCGGGCGCGAGAGTGCTCGGGAGCGTGACCCCCAGGAGGGCGGACGCGCCGGGGGCGACCTGGGGCGGCGTCAAGGTGGCTGTGGCGCCGCTCGGGAGCCCCGTCACCGCCAGGCTCACGAGGTTGGCATAGTTGCCAAACGCCACCGCGGTCACGCTGAAAATGGTCTGCATGCCCGGGACGGCCATGCCGGTGGCGGGCGCGGCGGTCAGGAGGAAGTCCGCTGGCCCGAGGACCACAAAGGACTCCGCGGAGGTCGCTGTCCCGGCCGAGGTCGTCACGGCGAGCGGCCCCGTCGTCGCGCCCAGCGGGACGGCCACGGTGATCGAGGTCGAGCTGTTCACACTGAAGCCAGGGGCGCTGGTCCCGTTGAAGGTCACCGCCTGGATATTGACGAAGTGGGTCCCGGTAATCGTGACCAGGTCGCCGACTTGGCCGAAGGCGGGCGCGAACCCGGTGATCGTGGGCGGCGGCAGGAGGATGGTGAGGAGGGTGCTCGCGGTCAGGCCGCTTCCTGCGTGCGCGGCCGTGATGGTGGTGCTGCCGGGCGCGAGGAGGGTGGCGAGGCCGCCCGGCGAGGTGATCGTCGCCACCTCCGGGTTGCTGCTGCTCCAGGTGACCGCCCCGGTGAGGTCCTGCGTCGTCCCGTCGGTCAGCGTGCCGAGCGCCTGGAACTGGAGCGGCTCGCCGACATTCCGGGTCGGGGTCGAGGGGCTCAGGGCGAGGGTGGCCAGCACCGGCGGGGTCACGGTGAGGGTGGCGGTCGCGCTCAGCCCCTGGACGGTGGCCGTGATCGTGACCTGGCCGACGCTCTGGCCCGTGGCAAGGCCACCAGGGGAGGTGACAGTAGCCACAGCGGTATTGCTGCTGCCCCATGCAGTGCTCCCGGTCAGGTCTTGCGTCCGCGCGTCGGTGAAGGTGCCGGTGGCGGTGAACGGCTGGGTCTGGCCCTTGGCAATGCTGGGGGAGGCCGGGGTGACCGCCAGCGCGAGGAGCTCCGGCGGGGTGACGGTGACCGTGGCCGAGCGGCTGGTCCCGTTGAGGGGCCCGGTGCTGACCGTCGCGGTGCCCTCGCTCTCCGCGAGGACCGGGAAGGCGGCGCTCCTCCCCCCGGCTGGAACGGTGGCGGTCGGGGGCACCCCGGCGATGGCAGGGGCGCTGCTCCCGAGGGGCACGACCGTCGGGTCGGATTGCGTGGGGGCGATCGAGAGTGTGAGCGTGCTGGCCAGCCCTTTCGGGAGGCTCAGGGTCGCGGGGGCGAGGGCGGTCACGGCAGGAGCGAGCTGGGCCACTGTGATGTCGCTCGTGACCTGCGTCCCGTTGAGGGGCCCGGCCAGTAGCGTGGCCGAGCCTGGGGCCAGGCCCACGACTGTGACCGAGGCGGACCCACTCCCCGCGGGGATGCTGAGCGAGGGCGGGACGCTCAGGAGGCCAGGGGCGCTCCCGGTGAGGACCACGGTGGTGTCGGTCGCCTGGGCGGCGTTCAGCGTGAGGGTCAGCGTGGCTGTCGCCCCCACAAAGAGCGTGGCGGTGGCGGGGGTGAGACTCACAAGGGTGGGGGGCGGCGGGATGATTGTGATGGTCGCCGTTTGCGTCGCCCCGTTGAGCGGCCCGGCGGTGATCGTCGCCAGGCCGGCCGCCACCCCCGTGACCGCGACGCCGGCCGCGAGAGTCTCAGCCGCGATGGTGACCGTGGGCGGGACGCTCGCGATTCCAGGGGCGCTCGAGACGAGCGGGATGACTGTATCCGCGAGCGGGGTCGCATCGAGGGTGAGGGTGCAGAGGCTCGTCGCGGCGACGGCCAGCGTGGCCGGGCAGGTCAGCGCCGCAAGGTCTGGCGGGGGCGGGAGTACCTCGATGGCGGCCGTGGCCGTGGTCCCGTTGAGGGACGCGGTGACGGTGGCCAGACCCAGCGCGAGGCCCTGAATGGGCACGGCCGCCGTGAGCGTCTGCGCCGGCACCGTGATTGTCCCGTTGGGTGGCAAGCCCACGACGGTGGGGTCGCTTGTGCTAAGGGCGACGGGCGAGTCTGACGACTGCGCCGCATTCAGGGTGACGATGAGGGTCCCGTTGCTTCCCTCGGTGAGCGGCAGGACCGGGGGCAGGAGGCTCACGACCGTTAGGACAGGAACCACGACGCTGACCTGGCTTTGGGCGGTGGCGCCGTTGAGGGTGGCGGTGATAGTGGCGGGACCGGGGTTCAGCCCAAAGACGGCGAACGACTGGGAGAGCTGGCCGGTGGGGACCGTCACGGCGCCGGATGGCGGCAGCCCCACGACGCCGGGTGCGCTGGAGGCGAGGTGGACCACGGTGTCGGTGGCCTGGGCTGCGCTGATGGTCACGGTGAGCGGGCCCGAGGCGCCCTGGCCGACTTGCAGGGTGGGCGGGAGGAGGCTGGTGAGCGTGGGCCCGCTGGGCGCGACGGTGACGGTGCTGCTGATGTGGCTTTCATTCAGGGTGGCCGTGATCGTGGCAGCGCTCGGGGCGAGGCCGGTGACGGCGATGGGCACCGTGAGCTGGCCGCTGGGGACGGTGGCCGTGGGCGGGACGGTGGCCGCCGCGGGATGATCAGAGATCAGGCCGATGGTCGTTGGCGATGGCTGCACGGCGCTGATGGTGGCCGTGAGGATGCCGGTCCCACCCTGGGTGATGGGCAGGGCCGGGGGCAGGAGCCTGGTGAGCGTGGGAGGCGGGATCGTCCCGAAGAGGGTGAGGAGGAGGAAGCTCCCCGGCGCGCTGGTGAGGCGCACCTGGAGGGTATTGTTCGGCTGGAGCGCCACCGTCCGGTCGAACGCGGCGACCTGTTGGTTGAAGTCAGAGGGCCCGGCCACCTGGGCGCCGTTCAGCGTGATCGTCGCGCTGCTGATGCGATGCGTTCCGTCAGGGCTCCCGTTTTGCACATGCAGGCGGAACGGCGCGACGAGGGTCGGCGGGAGCGCGATCTCCGCGCTGAATTGGTTCGGTGGACCCGCGGTACGTGTGAACTGGGCCGGGCCGAAGATCGCCTCCTCGGTGGCCAGGGCCGGACTCGACGTGGCGAAGAATGCCAGCAGGACGATCCATCTGGCTCGCTGACTGCTCGGTGAGCGCATTGGCCTCATAGGGAACCCCTTCTGCGTCCGCATGCCCGACCCTCGTTACGGTCCTGGGGTCTGGTGATCTAGCGCCTCACACCATCGACGAGCTGTCGGTCAAGCGGGGTATCCGCCGGCACTTCGCGGCCCGATCTGGTGATGTAGGTGGTCGTCGGTAGGCCACCAAGGACCGCCGCGACCCGGATGCGCTCAACCTGTTCGCCCTGCGCGAATAGCGGCCCGGCGCCGGGGAGTGACGCAAGCGTGAACGTCGCCGACGCGCTGATGACGCTCGGCTGGCTCGTCGGGATGGTGAGGCTCGCTGTCGCGGTCGATGCCGCCAGTGTCCCTGCTAAGCCTGTACTGGTGGCTGAGCTTGCCGCTCCATCCAATGGCTTTACAGTCACGGTGACGGTCGTCCCCAGCGGGATGTTCGACGCGGCGAGCGCGATGGTCATGGGGTTTGTGGTCCCGGCAGGGAGTGTGATGTCGGGAGTCGCATAGGTGCCGGTCGGCGAGGCCGGCGCCGCGACTCCTGCGATCGCGGAAATCGTTAGCGTTGGTGCATTTGGCAGTGCTACCACGCCCGGCTTGTCAATCGACGGGACCTGGGCGTAATTGATTGTGGCCGTATTTGTGTAGGCCTCGATGCGGATGCGGCCGATACTGCCGCTGCCTGCCGAGCCCCCAAAGGTTGGAACTCCCCCCACAACGTTGATCGAGCCTCCGCTCCCTGTAATGGTCGTAGCAATTAGTCGAATGGCTCCGCCGCTTCCGCTTCCACCTGTGCCCGGTACGCAGCACCCAGCCGAGGTCGTCCCACTTCCTCCTCGGGCGAGAAGAGTCCCTGTAAGCGTGATCGTTCCAGAGGATGCAATCAAAAGGGCGCCACCTCCACCACCTCCGCCAGACCCTGTGTGCCCGAATGGCGCGCCGCCGGCACCGCCTCCTGATCCCCCAATGAGGGGGATCAGGGCCGACGTGCCATACGGTCCCCCTCCTGCGCCCCCAGTCCCACTGCTACCTGACGCTGAAAGTCCAGTGGCTCCTGACACTACAAACCCCCCGCCCCCGCCGCCGTTTCCTGCGCCGCCAGTAACCACCCCACCTGCACCGCCACCGGGTCCGAGGCCTGATCCACCGGTGGTCGAGGCGAGGCCATCCGCGCCATCACCGCCGTCGAATCCTCCAGGGCCCCCGGCTCCACCATTATTCACAAGGTTGGTCGCCCCCTGGACCCCTGAGCCCCCTGGCGAACCGCTGACGTCGATAGTGCCTGCGATGGTCACGTTGCCGCTGGCGAGCAGCGTGACCGGGGTGTTGGCGGCATTGCGGGCGAATCTCACGGTGACGCCAGCCGGGATGTTAATCGTGGTGAAGTTGAAGACCCCATCGGGCGGCAACGTGAGTGTCGTGCTTGTCGTGGGGTTGAACGCCCCGTCCGCGCCGGTGCTGCCGCTGTTGAAGGTTTGCGCGAACGCAGGGCCGGTTCCGCAGATGATCGCGGTGAGCATCGCAACAAGCGCCAGCCACTTCGCCGCCCAACCTCGTGTTCGATGAGCCCACGCTATCTCACGCATGGCTATTTCCCTCCCTCTATGGCTTCGAACCCGCAACATGCCACTTCAAAGCCGTTCACTGCACGGTAAAAAGATTTCCGCCCGTTCCAGATGCCGTGGAAGTCCCGCCTGGTGTGGTGATGCGGACCACCCTCGGACCGGGGACCGCACCGGAGCCGATCGCAAGTGTACACGTCGCCTGAGTCCCATCCGGGCTGGCAGCGAGGTCCGTCACCGACAGGTTTGCGTCATTTGATCCGTTCAAGTGAAAGCTCACACTGGTTGCCCCCGTGATGCCGGCGCCAGTGAGAAACACGGAGAGACCGGCGACCCCTCTCGCTCCACTCGATGGCGTGACACTTGTGATGACCGGCTGGAGCGTGACCCCAACGGGCGATGCGGTGAGAAACGCGGTCTGCGTGGTTGAGGCCGCGAAACCGACACTCACGGCTTGTGCCACGAGGGCATTGACCGTTGTTGACGGCGGCGTGGCGACGCTCACGCTGATCGGTCGCGCCGTCAGGCTGTTGACCGTGATGATGGTGGGAGCCGCGAAACCGACACTCAGGGCTGGCGCGGTGAGGGCATTGACCGTGATGGTGGTGGGAGCCGCGAAGGCAAGGCTCACAGGATGCGCCAGGATCTTATCGGGCGGCGCAACGATGACCACGGTCGCTAAATCAAAAAGGGATGGATCGTTCGTGTTGGTCGCCGTCACTGTGAGGCTTGGCGGCGACGGGACCGCTATCGGGGCCGTGTAGAGGCCGGCCGCCGAGATCGTCCCGATGGTGGCATTGCCACCGACGATGCCGTTGACGCTCCACGTGACTGACGGAGTAGTTGTTCCGCTCACGGTCGCCGTGAATTGCTGCGTCTGTATGGGGAACAGGACCCCGCTGGTCGGGCTGATCGTCACGACGCCCAGCACCGTGAACGGTTCGGGCGAGGTCGCCGTGCCGAGCGGGGTGGCCACCGTGATCGGGCCGGTGAACGCCCCGGAGGGGACCAACGTGGTAAGGCTGTTCGACGTGGCCGTCATCACGGTGGCGAGCCCCCCGTTGAAGGAGATGCTATTCTGTGCCGGGTCCGGGCTGAAGCCCTTCCCGAAGATCGACACCGCCGTTTCGACTTTGCCTTTGTTCGGGCTCACCAGCGTGATGGCAACCGGCCCCGTCGTGTCGGCCACATTGTGGCGACCGATCGCGAGGATATTCCCCACCGCATCATAGGTGTAGGTCGCCGCATTCCCGTCCGGGTCCACCACTCCCACGAGCCGCCCCAGGTCGTCGTAGACGTAATGGATGACCGGCTGCTGCGCGTGCACGTGGGGAGCTGGCTGGAGGAGGAAGAAGAGCCCCAGGAGGACGAACCAGCGTATCGGCCACTGCCGAACATGGGTTCGACCAAGAACCTGTTGAGTCGGATACAGGGCGTGGAGGGAGGGCGGACCGATCAGAGAGCGGATCAGGAAGAAACAAAATCGTAAGAAGGCTTGCCACTTGGCAGGAGATGGCATCAGTGGACTCCGCGTGATTCTCCCTCCTGGATATCTCCCGTTCAAGGCCAAGTCAAGGCGAATCATCTTTGCGAGGTGATCAAAGTTCTTTGCGAGGTGATCATCCGGTTTGATTTTGAGCTAACGACGCGGGCAAGGATATGGAGAGCGTGCCTGAAACCGAGTGGTAACAACAGGTTAGAGTGTGTATCAGGTTCTGCGGGATGTTTTAGCGATTTCAGGAGTGGTTACGATGAGGTGAGAGCTCCACGATGTGACTGAGGAGGGCTACCGTAGACGCGCTTAAAGGCCGTGGAGAAGTTATTCGCGTCACGATACCCGACCCTTCTGGCCACTTCCTTGATGGAGAGCGCTCCGTCCCTCATGAGTTGGACGGCTTCCTCCATTCTCACGCGCTCCAGGTACGCCATCGGCGTGCGGCCAAAGGCCGCCTTGAAACACCGGCGGAGGTGGCCGGTGCTCAGCCCGATCGTGCGGGCCAATGAAATGCTGGTGTGAGGCTGATCAAAGCGGTGCTGCAGTATGTGATGGGCTTTGCAGAGTGGACCCTCGTCCTTCGGCATCTCGCCCAGCAGGGCCGCGACCCGCGCCTGGAACTCGAAGACATTGAACGGCTTGTCCATGTAGTCATCGACCCCGGCGCGGAGCGCCCGGCTTACGGCGGCAACTCCCGCGACCTGAGGTCGCGTGCGGGGGTCTCGCCTACGGGTGGCAGGTCGTGCGGGGGAATCTCGGCCGGGGGCGGCAGTGAGCGTAGCGTAGCGTCCATGGTCACCAGCAGCACGGCGGCGGCGAATTCGTCGGTCCAGTAGTCGCCGTGCCCGTTGCCCTTGCGTGGCAGCGACTCGCCAAACCCGGCCGGATTGCCGTTGCGGCCGACCGCCTCTACGTACGCAGCAGCTTCGTACTCTGCGAGCCAGGCACCGAATTGACCGGCTGGAAACGCAAGCCATAACACCCAGTCGCTGCGCGAGTGGGCTTTTAGCACCTTCACCGCCGCCGTAGGTGCGCCCGCGAGTGGTTGACCGGCCTCGGCTAGCGCCACTGGGACGGCGGCGGCCATCAGGCTTACGACTGCGAGTGGGGGCCCTGCGGGGCCTGCCGCGCCGAGCCGGCACATGGCCTCCACGATCAGACGGCAGCCGAGCGAGTGACCGACGAATGAAATCAGCCGCCCGGCCGGCCGGGTCGCGATCAAGCGGGAGAGAAAAGCGGCGAGCGGGCCGACTGACTGCAGCGCCCGCTCGACATCGACGGGGTAGCCTGCGAAGTCGAAGATCGAGAACGGGCCGACGGCCGCGTTGCCCGGCCAGTGAAACTTGGCGACCGCGTCGGGCGCGACCCGGCTCTTTTCCAAGCCGGGCCGCAGAATGTCCAGGTACCGGTCATACTTCCCTTCGGCCTCGGATTCCAGATTATTGAAGCCGTGGACCAAGACCAAGAGGTGCCGCCAGTCGGGATCCTTCTCGAGCCCGTCCTTGTCCTCGACCGTCGCCCGCACCGGACCGCCGCGCTCGGGCTGGCTGCGGAGCGAAAGCGTGAACACGCGCGGCGTCGACCCGCGCAATGCCATTGGCTCAGCCCTTCCTCAGGCTCTGCAGCGCCGCGACCACGTCGCGCGTTACCGGCGCGATATAGCCACCGACGATACCGAGGACCACGCCGACCAGCAAGGTCGCGAAGTTGTAGTCCGTGACGTTCGTGACGATCGCCAGTTCGACGAACGCGACCGTGAGGGTGATTGACACCGACTGCATCCACAGCTTCCAGCGGCTGCCGAGCGCGATCTGGATGCCGTCGAGGTTGCGCTGGATGCGGTGGCCGACCCGGTTGCGCGCGTCGAGGGCGGCTGGCTCCGGCTCACGGGTCCCCGCCTCGGCGCGCGCCACGACTCGCACCACGTCCTCCATGTCTGCACCTTGGGAAAGGACAGCGAGCAACGGGAAATAGACGTGCGGATATTCGAGCGCGATCTGCGCTGCGGCGTTCATCTGCGCAACTACCTGCTCAATCGCCAGATCGTAAAAGGCGTTTGCCTCGCCTCCGGTCGCGAGCTCGACCAGGGTCGATTGCGCCTTCGCGGCGCTGAACTTATCCGACTCGAGGAAGGCGCTGGGTACGACGTTGGGCCCGGCATGGACTGCATCCTTCGTAAACTTCTCAGCCCGCACCCTGAACCAGCGCTCGAGCCACTTGCGCTGATAGCCCCGGCGAACTGGCGTTAGTTCCTTAATGACCTGCAGGATCGCCATGGCGAGGGTACCGGCGATGGCCAGCGCGCCGGCGAAGGTCAGCGCCGTTCCGCTCAATCCCGCGATCCCATTAGAGATGTTCTTCAAGATTTCCGTCATGACCTCTCCCGACATTTCGCGCGAACACGCGCGGCAGAGATTGAACACATGGTGAATAAATGGGTTCAGACCCCATTCACTTCATGATTCCCCCGAATGGCTAACGCTCAAGCTCAGCCGCCGGCCCGCCGGAGCGAAGCGGAGGCGGGACGGTCGGATGGAGCGCCTTGTTGGGCATGCCTATTGAGCGCAATGGAACTCCGCAACCGCTTTATTGCATGTTTTGCTGAGTACCGTTTCTGCGCGAGGCTGCCCCGGCGCAGAAAAGCCGTCCAGTCCATTTCGAATTGGGCACCCAGCAACCCCTGTCAGACCCATAGCAAGCGGAGTCATCCCGTGCCTAGCAAAGGGGCTCGCTGTTGTGAAGTTGTAGACCGTTTCCTTATATTTTCTGGACGAAAAGACATGCCTGATCGGGCTGAGTATTTCCGCGTGTTGGTGAATGCGGACGATATAGTCGTGCTTGATATTCTCTTCCCGGGCTTCCGAAAGATCGGGAGGGGTAACGCTGCAATCGTGCTTGTGTGATCTGGGCGATGTGTTGAACGCAACTGCCTTGGCTCCTTCAAAACAGAATGCAACATGCTGCGCCAGCCCCCCTCCGAGCGAATGTCCGGTAGCGACAATCTTTATGCTTGGATACATGCCGCGATACTTATCAATCCGTGTCTTAACGTAGCTGTCAGCCTCCCCGTACTGACAATCCCGAAAATTCCCGCACCACCAATCGCTGAGGCTTGTGGTACCTCGAAATACAAAAACGAGTTGTGTAGGCTGGTCGCGCTTGTCAGGTGGCCATCTGAGATACGTCTTCGCCTCCAGACCCTTTCCGGGATTCTCTGGACTACAGTCCGGAAGGTCATACGAGTTTTTTGCCTTAAAATGAGCAGCGCAAACGGGTTCCCATTCATCTGGATCAACCCATATTTCGGGATGGCCGGCAGGCTTGTACACATTGTTGCTCAGTACGGCGTACGCCCCGTACTTCTCGGCTGTATGTTTCTTATCTTGATTTATTTGCCCAAGGACGTCTTGAGACAAAGGCGTGCAATAGTCCGCCAAACGGGGGGCCGTGGCGCAGCCAGCACTTAGCGCCGCAGCGATGAATACGAACAAGCTCATCAGGCGGCATTTTTTCGGAACAATACGATGTACATTCATTGCGTACTCCACTTTCGATTTCACAGCGATAGTCTAGTATGCCCAACTACCATTATACAGAAGTGTCTAATATAGCCAACACTGCAGAAATCTGCAGTCTAACGCCGAGAAGTCAACGAGAGAACTCCGGCCCTATCTTGCGGCGTGGACTCACCCATCCACTTCGAATTCGGTGTAGTTGGAATTTCAGCCCGGTGGTGCGCCCAAAGATGGCCGCCCTTCGGCTGAAGCGTTAGCACTATTGACTTGGTGTCGAGACTGGAGCGGTTGTGTTTTGTCCTTGCGGCCGGTTCTTTATCTCCTCGTTTAGCCTCTTTTCCGTTTCCTCCAGCCTCTTCTCTATGGCTTCTAATCTTTTCTCAGTCAATGCCTCAATTTTTCTCTTCTTCTCAAGTTCCCTCTCGGCATCATAAATCTTCGCATAAAGAATGCCCGTTTCTGCCATAAACTTCTCGTCGGTTCCACCAGCAGCAAGAACCTTCTTCATCGCCTCTGCGAGAGCCCCATCGATTGCATCTGCGGCCAAGGTATAGTCCTTAGCCCTTGTCTTATTATCGAACCAAGCTGTAACACCGGTGACAAAGCCACCCGCTAGTGGAATAATCTTGGCAGCGTCAGAGCCAGCTTGACCAAACGCAGCCAGCCCAGTGAGGGTACCGAGAGAGGCCAAACCAACTATGGCGGCAGCAGTGAGTGACCACTCATTCATCGTAGCCCTACTCCGATATGCCTGCGAAAGCTCTTGTCCCCATTCGACCGTATTGAAGAACTCAAGGCAAGCCGTGGTCTGATTGTATCTCTTACACCGAATCTGAACATCTTCGCCGTAAGTCATGGTTGGATGATTTGGCCGAATACCGAGTGTTGGAAAAACCGTCCAGGACTTGTACGTGCATCCTGAAGATAAGCTGAGAACAAGCATACAAGAGATGACCCCCCTGGTATGCCTTCCCAGCCGACAGTGTTGCTGATGAAAAGGATAACGCATGGGGGCCTCATTGCCAGCGTTTATGGGACGAATGGATGCGGGTGGAAAAATCTAGCCTTTCGTCGCTACGCTCGCGCGCCGCTTGGCGTGGGGTAGGATTTGTCAGGTCCGAGTCGTTCCCCCTCTGCATAGCGCTCGTCAACCGTCAAGTCAAGGCGAATCATCTTTGCGAGGTGATCAAAGTTCTTTGCGAGGTGATCATCCGGTTTGATTTTGAGCTATCGACGCGGGCAAGGGTATGGAGAGCGTGCCTGAAACCGAGTGGTAACAACAGGTTAGAGTGTGTATCAGGTTCTGCGGGATGTTTTAGCGATTTCAGGAGTGGTTACGATGAGGTGAGAGCTCCACGATGTGACTGAGGAGGGCTACCGTAGAAGCGCTTAAAAGCCGTGGAGAAGTTGTTCGCATCGAGATACCCGACCTTTCTGGCCACTTCCTTGATGGAGAGCGCTCCGTCCCTCATGAGTTGGACGGCTTCCTCCATCCTCGCCCGCTCCAGGTATTCCATCGGCGTCAGGCCAAAGGCGGCCTTGAAACACCGGCGGAGGTGACTGGTACTCAGTCCGACGGCGCGGGCCAATGAAATGCTGGTGTGGGGCTCATCAAAGCGGCGGAGCAGTATGTCGTGAGCTTTGCCGAGTGGACCGCCGTCCTTCGGCATGTCGCCCAGCAGGGCCGCGACCCGCGCCTGCAGCTCGAAGACATTGAACGGCTTGTCCATGTAGTCATCGACCTTGGCGCGGAGCGCCCGAAGCAGGACCTCCTCGGAGCCAAAACCGGTCAGGACCAGGACCCGACAATCGCGAGCGGCCCGGAGTCGTCCAAGGGCTTCGAGGCCGTCGCTAGACTTCAGGCGGACGTCCAGCAACAGCAGATCGATTGGGTGGCGCCGGAGGATCGCCAGGCCTTCCCGATCGTCCGTCGCCACGTGGACCCGATACCGGTCCTTGAGGGCCGCGACCATCGTCTCGGCGATGTGGGGATCATCATCGATGATCAGCACCTGCCGCGCTCGCCCGGTAGGCTTCATGGCAGCACCCACGTCTTCTGTGACCATCCTCCCCGAACCAGCCCGTCTCTCGGATGGTTAACGCGCCTCAGCGATCTGCTGCTGGGGCTGGGCGTCTTTGCCCAGGAGCCCCGCCATGAGGTCGATGAAGCCCCGCGTGTCCAGTGGCTTTGACAGGTAGGCGACGCAGCCCGCCTCTAATCCACGGTCCACGTCCTCTCGCAGGGCGTGCGCGCTGATCCCGACGACCGGGATCTCTTTGGTCCTCGGCTCCGCCTTCAAGGTTCGGGTCACCATCAATCCGTCAAGGCCCGGGAGCTGGATGTCCATCAGGATCAGGTCGGGAAGTTCAGCGCGGGCCAGAGAGAGGGCTTCGGTACCGGACAGGGCGGTGATGACCCGGTGCCCCTCGGCTTTCACCAGCTCTGTGAGGAGTTCCAGGCTCATGGGGTTGTCTTCGACGATCAGCACCCGCTTAGGCATCGCTCGACCAACCCGGAGGCGCAGCCGCACGAATGGTGAAGGTGAAGGTGCTGCCGCGTCCCGCTCCTTCCGATGAAGCCCAGATCCTGCCGTCTTGCAACTCCACCAAGCGCTTGGAGAGGGCCAGGCCCAGTCCGCTTCCCTGATGGTGTTTGGTATAGAAAGGTTCCAGTTGTTCGAATTCCCGGAAGAGGCGAGGGAGATCGGCGGAGCTGATCCCGATGCCGGTATCGGCCACCGAAACCTCGATCCAGTCGGGAGGTTTCGGTGTGCCGGGTTCCAGGTTCCACGTTTCAGGTTGAGCAATTCCGGTCATGGCTTCTGAACTCGGGACTCGCTTGGCGGTGACGGTGATCTGGCCGCCGTCAGGGGTGAACTTGATCGCATTGGAGAGGAGGTTGAGCAGGATCTGCTGGACCCGCTGATGATCGGCGAAGCCGACGCTGGCCTCCGGGTCCACCTCGAACCGGACGGTCTGGTGCTTGACGTCGGCCTGATGCTGCATGACGGCGCGCACCTTGTCGATGGTGGCCTGGAGGTCGAAGTGGCCGAGGTGGAGCCTCATTTTCCCGGCCTCGATCTTGGCGAGGTCCAAGAGGTCGTCGATCAGGGCGAGCAGGTGGCGCCCGCTCACGACGATGTTCTTCACGAACCGGGCCTGCTTCTCCGCCAGAGGGCCGAAGCGGCCATCTTGGAGGATCTCCGAAAACCCGATGACGGAGTGCAGCGGGGTCCTGAGCTCGTGTGACATGTTGGCCAGGAATTGCGACTTGAAACGGTTGACCTCCTCCAGCCTCTTCCGCTCCCGCACTTCGTTTTCCAGGCGGCGCCGCTCGGTCAGGTCCCGCGCGATGCCCTGCCGGCCAATGACCCGCCCTTCGGCATCATAGATCGTGCTGGCGCCCACCTCGAGGGGAATCGTCGATCCATCCTTCTTGATGGCGTCGAATTCGTAGACGTCGAAGGCACTCGCACCCTGCAGCGCCCTGGCGAACAGTCCCTTGAGACGCTCCTGATCTTTCGGGTCAGCGAAGGCGATCGAAGGCTTCCCCAGCAGCTCTTCTGGGTGACAGCCCAGCACCTCTTGGACGCGCGAGCTGATATAGGTGAATTTTCCTTTGACGTCCACGGTAAAGATGATGTCCGTAGCGCCCTCGGCCAGCCGCCGATACCTGTCCTCTGACTCGGCCAGGGCGGTGGCGCGGGAGAGGCTTTGCTGATAGAGACGGGCGTTCTCGATGGCCAGGGTCAGTTGCCGACCGATCCCGTCGGCCAACTCCAGGTCGCGCGGGGTTGGGGTATGCGGTTGCTCCCACCAGACGGCAAAGAGAGTGCCGAGGATCTCGTCTCGCGCGAAGAAGGGGACCATGACGACTGAACCGAGGGAAAAGAGTGTGATCGTCTGGTCGAATCTCGGGTCGAGCTGACAGTCAAATGAGAAGATGGCGCGGCGGGCGGTAAAGCCTTCCTCGACGAAGCGGTTCCAGTGAACCGGAATCGGGGTGGATCGGATGTACGACAGCGTGTCTTTCGGAAGGTGGTAGCCGGAAAAAGGCTGCAGGTCCTGCCCGTCCGGAGAGATGAGATACGCCCCGGCACTATCAGCATGGAGCGCGCGGGCCAATTCCCGGGCCCCACGCCGGAGCGACTCCTGCAGGTCCAGGGTCGAGGACAGCGTCTGGCTGACGGCCAGAAGCGTTTCTGTCTCTCGGAGTCGCTCCTGCGCCGCTTGATAGAGGCGGGTGTTTTCCAGGGCGACGGCTGCCTGGGCGGCCAGCTTCTGAAGGATTTCCTGATGCTGCGGGGTGAAGGGGATCGGGCGCCGGTTAATTACCCATAGTAGGCCGATGCTCTTCTCCCGCGAACGGATGGGCACGGCGAGCTTCGCGACGAAGCCCTCCACCCGAGCGAGTTCGGCGCACTCCTGCGAGAGGCGAGGATCGCTGAAGTAGTTGTCGGTGACGAAGGGCTCCCCGGTTTCAAGGACCTTGCCATCGGCGCCCTTTCCGAGTTCGATCTCGTAGTTCCAAAGGATCTGTGTTCGGGCGCCGACACACGCCGTGATCGTGGCGACCCGGCGGATCGGATCGTAGGGAGCAAAGACGGCCAGGTCGCTGCTGCACAGCTCCTTGGCCCACCGGACGATCGTCAGAATGACCATTTCCGGGTCAAGAGAGCTGCTGAGCTGCCGGCTGATCTCTGCAAATGCTTCGGCCTCCTTGAGCCGGGCCTGGGCCTGAGCGTAGAGGCCCGCGTTCTCGACGGCGAGGCCGATCTCGGCTCCAATGGTCGTCACCAGGGTCAATTCGTCCTCACTGAACTGGCGAATGCCACGCCCCATGATCGCGAGGACGCCGAGGAGGCGCCCCTTCGAGGAGAGGGGAACGCTGGCCAAGGAGTGGAACCCCTCTTTTTTGACTACATCCCGCGCCAATCGCGGATCGACCCACATGTCTTCCACAAGAAGTGGTGCGGCAGACGCCGCCACGCGGCCTACAAACCCCTCGCCGAGGGACATCCGATCGACACGGTGGACAAATTCGTCCGACAGGCCGAGGTGCGCGGCGACCCGAAGCTCGTCCCCCTCCAGCAGAAAGACCAGTGCAGCATCCAGGGCAATGACATCGGCGATGG
>JBGPUH010000004.1:0-26861 GCA_041491025.1 Methylomirabilis sp. (SeqCode) | reverse complement strand
TATGACCTCTGGATCCGCTTGGGTCGTCGGTTCCACATCGATCGCATCCACCGGGTTCTCGCCAACAGCCGCCGGTATCCCGAGACCAAATCGTTCGCTTCCCGCGATGAGCTGTTCGAGGAGGTCTACGCTGTCGCGGAATGCTCGTTCGGCCGCATCTCCCCGCATTGGCGAGTCTGCCGCGCGTATTACCGACTCGTGGATCTCTCGTGGCCGGTCGCCCGATGGCTACTGTGGCCGGCGAGAAGGATGTTGCCCCCTGTGGCCCACCACTGGTTACGGACACAGCTCCCGCTGCTTATGGATCGCGTGAGCGGACGCTGGGCGAGCCCCGGGAACAGACGGTGAAGCGGGCCCTTGTGACCGGGATCACCGGGCAGGACGGATCGTACCTCGCCGAACTGCTCCTGCAAAAAGGGTATGAGGTGTTCGGGATGGTCCGCCGCGCCAGCACTGAGCATCTTGCGCGAATCGCGCACCTGCTTGAACAGATCACGCTGATCCCTGGTGATCTGCTCGATCTCTCGTCCCTGCTATCGAGTATCCGGAGGGTGCAACCCGACGAGGTGTATAATCTGGCGGCCCAGTCGTTCGTTCCCGCCTCGTGGGAACAACCGATCGCGACCACCCAGTTCACGGCGATTGGGGTCGCCCGGTTGCTTGAGGCGATCCGGCTGGAGTGCCCGCATGCGCGATTCTACCAAGCCAGCAGCAGTGAGATGTTCGGGAAGGCCGTGGAAGTGCCTCAGACCGAACGTACCCCCTTTTATCCGCGAAGCCCCTACGGGGTGGCCAAAATCTACGGCCATTGGGCGACCGTGAACTATCGGGAACATCACCACCTCTTCGCCTGTTCCGGGATTCTCTTCAATCACGAGTCACCCCGGCGCGGCAAAGAATTCGTGAGCAGGAAGGTGACGGACGGCGTCGCCCGCATCGCATGCGGCCTGGCGACGGAACTGCGCCTGGGGAACCTCGATGCCAGGCGCGACTGGGGCTTTGCGGGCGACTACGTCGAGGCGATGTGGCTGATGCTCCAGCAGGACTCACCGGGCGACTATGTCATCGCCACCGGCAATACACACTCGGTTCGGGAGTTGGTGGAGGTTGCCTTCGCCGTCGCTGATCTCGATTGGACACAACACATTATTGTCGATCCAATGCTCCGGCGACCCGCCGAGGTCGAGCTTTTGCAAGGCGATGCCAGCAAGGCCAGAAGGCAGCTAGGCTGGAAACCGACCGTATCATTCCATGATCTCATCCAGATGATGGTGAAGGCGGATCTGCAGAGGTATCAACGGTGAGCGGATGGAGTGGGATACGGGAACGAAGTGGCGACCAACCGCCGAGCCTGTCTTGGGATCGCCCGAGCTCGTGCATCGGGGTCGGCGGCTGTCGAGTGCTACGGATCGAGCCTGCCCGCCCGATTCCTGGTCCTCAACACGGGACAATCCCCCACAATGGAACGACCTTCGAAAACTCTTGGCGGTTTCAAGCGGGCAAGGTATCATCTGAGAAAAGGAAGATCTCATCGAGGGAACGGCAGTGAAAACGACTCGGATCCTGGTTACGGGTGGTACAGGATTTCTCGGTTCCCATGTCGTCGAAACACTCCATGCTCGCGGTTATTCGCACATCTTCGCCCCGAGGAGCCGGGAGTACGATTTGACTAACCTTCAGGATGTCAAGCGGGTGCTGCATGATAGTTCCCCTGCCATCATCATCCATCTGGCGGCCGTCGTGGGAGGAATCGGGGCAAACCGAGAGCGGCCGGGGGAGTTCTTTTACAAGAATCTGATGATGGGGGCCCAGCTCATGGAACAAGCGCGGCTCAACAGGGTCACCAAGTTTGTGGCGATCGGGACGATCTGCGCCTATCCCAAATTCGCCCCGATCCCGTTCAGGGAGGAAGACCTGTGGAATGGCTATCCTGAGGAGACCAATGCCCCGTATGGCCTGGCCAAAAAGATGCTGTTGGTCCAGGCCCAAGCCTATCGCGACCAATATGGCTTCAATGCGATCTACTTGCTGCCGGTGAACCTGTATGGGCCACGAGACAACTTCGACCCATCCTCCTCCCATGTCATCCCGGCCCTCATCAAGAAGTGCTGCGATGCCATCGCGGCCGGCGAGCGCGAGATTGTCGTCTGGGGGACCGGAAAGGCGACCAGGGAGTTCCTCTACGTCGAGGATGCGGCCGAAGGCATCGTCCTCGCCACCGAGCGGTACGAGCAGTCCGATCCGGTGAACTTGGGGGCCGGCTTCGAGATCTCCATTGGTGATCTGGTCTCCCTGATTGCCACGCTGACCGGCTTTCAGGGGATCATCACCTGGGACACGTCCAAGCCCGACGGCCAGCCGCGCCGTTGCCTGGATACCTCCAAGGCTGAGCGGGCGTTTGGGTTCAAGGCCACGACGCCGTTCGAGGAAGGACTCAGAAGAACGATCGAGTGGTACCGAGAAGGAGCAGTCGTCTAGCACGGTCTGGTATCGCTCAAGAGTCGTTGCCGCCTAAGGTGATGTATCAAGACTGGCCCACCCTCCAATGAATAGCTCCCCAAGCGTCACGGTAGTCACTCCATGCCGCTTATCCTGACACGGCGGTAGTTTATGGCGAGGCCTATTACATCGACGAGAAGAACGCTGTGATCGGAACCTACCCGACGGAGGACTTCGACCTCCGGCGGCTGGCCGAGGTCTGCATTATATGCCAGCCGACCGCATTCATCTGGCGTGCACCCCTTGAAGCCGTGGGAATGCTGAACCCCACGCTCCGCTACTGCGTGGACTACGATCTCTGGATCAGGCTGGGTCGCCGCTTCCCGATCGATCGGATCAAGCGATTCCTCGCGAACAGCCGCTGGCATCGCGCGACGAAGTCGTTCTCCGGGCGCGACTGCGGCTTTGCGGGCGACTATGTCGAGGCGATGTGGCTCATGCTCCAGCAGGACTCACACAATGATTACGTCATCGGCACCGGTGAGACCCACTCGGTGCGGGACTTAGTGGAGTTGGCATTCGGCTTCGCCGATCTGGATTGGAAGCAGTACGTCGTCGTGGATCCGGCGCTTCGACGTCCCGCCGAGGTCGAGGTGCTACAGGGTGATTACAGCAAGGCCAGAACAGATGCGTACTTCGGAGGGCAACTGGAGAGGTTCAGTTGAGTGGGGTGTTGGATCCCAGTCGCTCGCCGGGCCCTGAAACTGGCGCGCCGCAGCCCGGGGTTTATGTCGCGGATCACTATTCATCGGCGCGGCTCCTGACGCTGCTCCGATACCGGGAGTTGTTGCGCCAACTCGTCATCCGCGAGATCAAGCTTCGGTACAAGCGATCGGCCCTGGGATTTGCCTGGACCGTTCTTAATCCTCTCTTCGCCATGGCCATCTTCACGATGGTCTTCTCCCGGATCTTCGGCGCTCGCCCGTACTACTCCCTCTATGTCATCACCGCCCTGTTAGGATGGAACGTCTTCTCGCTGGGGTCGTCTAGGGGCCTGGAGAGTGTCGTCGTGAATGGTAACATCATCCGAAAGGTCTTTGTCCCCAAGGCGATCTTTCCGGTCGCGGCTGTTGCGGCGCAGGTGGTCAACTTCATCTTTTCGTTGATCCCACTCTTCCTCTACATGCTCGCGATCGGGGCCGGGTTCAGCCTGAGCCTGCTGCTACTGCCGATCCCGCTATTCAGTCTGGCCTGCTTCTCCCTGGGCATTGCCCTGCTGTTCGGAACCCTCAATGTCTTCTTCCGAGATGTGAAGTTCTTCTACGAAGCGGCCGTCCTCGCCTGGTTCTACGCCACTCCGATCTTTTACCCGCCTGAGATCATTCCCGACAGGTTCAAGTTTCTGCTGTACGTCAACCCGATGTATCCGCTCCTGGAGTCGCTCCGTGCCCCGATCTACCACGGGACGTCGCCTCCGGCGGAGATCCTGCTTTCCGGTCTCGCCCTCTCACTGGCCACCCTCGTCATCGGATGGGTGGTCTTTCACCGATTCGAAGGTCGGTTCATCTACTATGTCTAGAGGTTGGAGGCCGGGCAGAAGCCCCAAGCTCTTTCCAGAGTCCGGGGCTCTCGAGGTCCCGATGGCTTCACACGCCACAGGCCGCAGCGGTCCGTCTCCGGTCGTGGAGATCGATGCGCTTTCGGTTCGGCTCCTGTTGCATCGGGAGCAGACCAGATCGATCCGTGAGTATATGATTCGTCTGCTGAAGGGAAAGAGGGGCGAGCGGGATGAGTTCTGGCCGCTGCACGGGGTCTCTTTCGCGGTCACCCCTGGGGAGATCCTCGGGATCATCGGACCGAACGGAGCTGGGAAGAGCACGTTGCTCAGGGTGATCGCCGGCATCATCCCTCCATCGCTCGGAAGAGTCATCGTCAGGGGTGGGGTCGCCCCCCTCATCGATCTCGGGGCCGGATTCGACGTGGAACTGACGGGTCGCGAGAACATCTATCTTTACGGGTCCCTGCTCGGTTTCTCGCAGAAGGACCTGGAAGGGCGCTTTGACCGCATTGTGGAGTTTGCGGAAATGGGGGAGTTCATCGATGTCCCCCTGAAAAACTATTCCGTCGGAATGTCCGCCCGTCTCGGGTTCGCGATCGCGACGGACATGGCGCCTGACCTCCTCCTGATGGATGAGATCTTCGCCGTGGGAGACGCGAATTTTCAAACGAAGTGCAGGGCGCGTATGGAGGCCTTCACGTCGAAAGGGGTCACAATGCTTCTCGTCTCGCACAGCCTCGATCTGATCCGAAGCACCTGCCCCAGAACCCTCTTCCTGAATCACGGACAGATTGTTGCGATCGGCCCCACCGCCGAGGTGGTGGCCGAGTATCAGCGGTTCAGTGCTTCGGGTTCTAGCTAGCGCTTCGCTTCATCCCACCCCAAGTTCCCGGCCTACCCCACGCAGCCATTGGCGACCGTCCGTTGTGGAATGGCCGTGCTCATTGGACACTGGCCATCTCCAGGGACCAGGTCCTTGGATCAGAGCTCGCCCTGGAGCGGATGAAGCGCAACTGACCCTCCGCCACCGTGCCGAGCCCTCGGAGGCCCACGTCTTTCACCTTGCCTCGTCCCTGGATTGGAACTACGCTCTTCATGGAGCGGCTCATTTCCGTGGGCGGGTGCGAGTTTCTCCTCCGATGGCGCCCAAGGCCGTCCCTATGAACCTCCCGCCGGTCGATGAATATCCACCGAAATAATTCGAGCCACGGTAACGCCTGAAGGAGCCCAGCTCCGCAGGACAAGGGCGCCCACCTCTTCTAGCGCGGGAAACGGAAAGAGGAGTTCGGTCGGCTGCTCGCAGCGATCCTGGCTTTGTTCCGTGGTCACGAATTCCGTCGAGCTGCCGCGGAGTAGCAGGCCGATCCCAAGCTCCCCGCTTTCCACCTGCAGTCTGATGCGCAGGATCGCCGGGCCGTAAGCACCTTTCGGCGGATCCACATCGACCAACGCGCTGTAGGCCCATTGCCGAGGATCAGTGCGCACTGTCAGACCGCTGGAATTGTGATCGATCGATCCCGAGTTCTGTGCGGCAAACGCGGTCAGGGGGATACGTTTGATCACGGCTCCCAACCCGATTTTCGCGATTCGGCTGTGTAGAGGTGGGGCCCCGGCATCGCTTATGCCGGCGGGCTGCTCGCCGCCCGACACCGGAGTACGATCGACCGGTGGCAACTGCCGCACTACCATAGGTTCAATGGCTCCGGTTTCCGGCAACACCACATAGCTTCCGGCTGCGTCACCCCGAATTCCGTCCGGTATGCGTGTGTTCCGCAACTCCTCGCGCATCGACTGAAGGACTGTCAGCATGTCCACATAGTGCAGCCGTGTCGTGATCAGCTCGTAGACCGGCCACCACTGATCGAGTGCGGCTTCGCTCTTCCGGCAATATGCCAAGCCAACGTCGAGATGATCTTCTATGTTGTTGGCGATCCTGACCAGTACCGCTCTGGCGAGGTTCAATCGCATTCGGTCAAATTCAGACTCCATCGCGGCAGCGCGGGCGGCGGCGAACTCCAAGTAGCTGTATTCAAGGACTACGGCCTCTGCCTGGGCGCCGATCCGGCGCGCCAACCAGCGTCTCCGGGCCGCAAAATCTCGGCCAGCGTTTCTTGGAAACCGCCCGACCCTGTAGGCAGCGTGGAGGAGCCCAGCGACGACGACAGAGATCTCGGCGCCGAATGCGACTAAAATGCTCGCCGTGCCAACCAGGTGGGACAAGAAGGTCTTTCCCGATCCGCGGAAAGAGCCGGCAAACAGCTCGGTGGCTGTGGCATACGCGGAGCGCACCCGCTCAATCTGCGACGGTGGATATTCGGCGGCATCCAATTGGTTCAGCAACTGGATAATGGTTTGCGAGAAGCCGTGTTGCGCCGCCGGGATGCGTCGAGGCAAATTGCGGGTTGGGCGGGGCAAACAGCAGATTTCCCGGTGTCGGCGAAAAAATGAATGGTAATCAACGAAGAACTCTGATTCGGGTGTCAAATTCCACTTGCGGGCAAAGTGCGATAGCGTTTTCTCGTACCACTCGTCACACCAGCGAATGGCAAAGAATTCCAGGTCTGACACGGTATATTCGGCAGTTTCCAGATAGCTGACGATCGACCCAGACTCGAAAAAGGTGATGCCACCAGCATCCCGTAGATGTAATGCCAGATCGATATGCTCAGCCGC
The DNA here is from genome assembly GCA_041491025.1 of Methylomirabilis sp. (SeqCode). Lineage (GTDB taxonomy): Bacteria > Methylomirabilota > Methylomirabilia > Methylomirabilales > Methylomirabilaceae > Methylomirabilis. Next base: position 20,191 of record JBGPUH010000004.1, on the reverse strand, counting down.
GCTGAGCATATTTTCATCAAGCACGCCGATTCGATCAAACACCGCGCGTCGCACAAGCATGCAGTGAAATTCAGAGAAGTCGCAGGGTTGCCGCTGCAACTGGAGCGGCCGGGTCTTGAGGCAGACGCCGGAGAGCCGATGGCGCTCTGACAGCCAGCGTTTGCCGTCTTGTTCACGCAATTGGAGGGTTCCGCCTGCGGAGTGGATCATTCCCTCGGATGGCTCTCCGATCAAACAGAGTGGACTGACGACGTCAGCACCGGTTTCATTCGCGCAGCCAACCAGCGCCTCCAGCCAGCCAGGCTCAACGACGACATCATTGTCTATGAAGACCACGTATTCGGTCGCGGCGCGCTCGAGTCCGATGTTTCGTGCGACATTTGGCGCCAAATACTCCGATCTCAGGATAAGTTCATAGTTTTTACGCTGGCACGCCTCCGTCAGATACTCGCGGACATAGGCCGGTACGCCACCCGCGACATAGACGAGGTGATGCGGCGCGCAGGTATTGCTGATGATACTTTGAAGGGCTCGCTGTGTTACGCTGAAGCGTTCTCGCGGCGTCACGACGATCGTTGCCACTATGTCTCTGCGCATGCAGTCAGACCCCGCATCAGGTGTTAGGTGATGACCAGTTTGACCATCGCCATGGGGCGCATCACTCACCGGGGCGTTCAAATTATTGGAGCATCAAGAGCACTGTGTGACTCACGAACTGGCCAGCTGAATGCCTGATCTCGCGTACTGCGGAAATTTCCTGAGCAATCGCGACCGCGCCAAGACCTCATAAGACAGAGGGCAGTTCCCAATCCTGTTGGGGCGCGATCGAGCCGTCCCATCTCACCGAGTCGATCTCTATCCATTCGCATCGACCGGGAAACCGTTGTGAACGCGGAATGCCATACTTCCCGATGCTTTCATCCGACCTCCGACGGTTCCGATGCCAACTCACCTGACGGTCCTTTTCGCGATAGTTGGCGACGCGGAGCGCGTCATCGTGCTCACACTGAATCAACGTCTCCATCTCGATATGGCCGAATCCTGCGAGCTCGAGGCGAGCCAACAGATCCGTATCCTCATATCCCCAATCCTGAAGGCGTTCATCAAAACCGCCAACCCCTTGGAATGTCTGCCTATCCACGAGCAGCGGCAAGCCCAAACAATGGCAATAGACCCTCCGGTACCTCGTTCGTGTAATGATGGCGGTTCCGGCTGTTACCGGTTCATAGCCACAGGAGGCCCGCCAGCGAGAGAACCAGTGATGGTCCGCCCTCTTGTCATAGAGGAACTGGGCGACAATTCGCGACAAATGGCCTTCGTCCTTGAAGGTAGTGTCGGCATCTAAGAAGAAGAGAAGATCGCTGAAGGTATAGCGCGCTCCCGTATTGTGAGTGTGGGAAGGTGCGAAGTACGACGGTCGTGGACAATGGATCAGCTTCAGGCGCTCACACTGGAATTCTTTCAGGACGGAGTCAAGTCCATCTCGAGAACAAACGTCCACAATGCACACAAAATATCGCGGATAATCCTGGTTCAGGAGGCTCGGCAGGCTGCGGCGCAGGTCGTCAGACCGATCCATCATGCGGATGATGATGGCAACACTTGGCTCAACGACTGCTCGTTCTACGCCGGGGAAATGGCGCATTGCCTCGTTCACCAAGCGGCGAGCACGCGATACCTGTCCCCTCGTCGCAAAATTCATAATTCTCTAGTCTCCTCTTCGAGAAGGCAGTCGTAGCTGCAATGCAGGCATGGCCGTACATATCGAACCAATCCGGTGATCACTCATCCTGAATCCTGCGCGATAGGCCTGTGACCGAGGATTTTATGCGGCCTGGGTACCCGGGAAAGGCGCAGCTCGTTGTTTGCGTCGAAACCTACCCCTGGGGTACGATTGGACGCAATGGGGAAAAGGCCTCGAAAGCACCAAATCAACACGCTCAAGCTGTGAATCGATCACTTTTCACGCAAGATTCAGGCTCATATCTTGGTGTTCCCCAGCTAGACTGCGGCTGTATGCAACACGTAGTCGAACGTTATTACGCGGATCAGCCCTCAAGGTTCCTCGGCCATCACGTACTTCAAAGCCATTCCGGGCTGCGCCACGAAGTCTCGGTTGAGATCAGACGCCTGCACACTGTAGACGTGGTGTCTGTTCCCCATCCAGCCGGTTCGTAGAAAGTACGCAACCAGAAGGCGACTGATCCCCTCGAACCCCGTCTTTTTCTCAATTCGTGCCCACAAGTCGCCTCGTGATCCTAGTCCTCCTCTAGACTAGCTAAGAGTTGACAGGTAAAGGTCTCCGACCGCCGAACGGGACTAAGGAACAATCGGGGCAACCTCCTCCGAGGTTGGAGTCTGTGCCCTGAGACTGCCATGCCTATCACGCTCGCGGAGAGAGCAGCACACGAGCCGTTCTAACTATCGATCGGTCAGCCTCCTCTTGGCGAGCGTGCGCTCGTAAGTACCTGGCGACACGGCCTCGCGGCCGCCTTGGCCATGCGCGGCATGCGGCTCGCCGCGTGTCAAGCGTCCTGTGAAAAGGGCCCCAGTCTCGTGTGAATCTCCCCCCACATGGATGTTGAGCATCACGGCCGTTCCGCAGTGTCGTCGGTGCCTCGGCCGCGGTCAGCGCCGAGCTTGGGTTTGAGCGGGCCCGCCCTGAGCTTCTCGCGCAGCCGGTAACTTTCGCTCTTGATGCTGATCGTGATCGAGTGGTGCAGCAGGCGGAGTGAGCACCGCGAACGCAAAGAACACGCCTTCCACGGGAAGGCGAACCAACGAGGCCACGCCGCCCATCACGTACGGAAAAGAAGAATCGTTGTGAATGATGAAGCGGCATCACCACGTCCGTGGGTAGCGAAGGAAACGCCATCGAGGTAGCGGTTGGTCAAGAACAACATACCGAGCAAGAGAATGCTGAGCCGATGCTCAATGGAAATGTTCTTGATGGACACCCGGCTCATCCCGCGGAACCTCCAGCGGCTCGTCGTGACCGGCCCGACGAGGCCTCTGACGCGCCGATGACGTCTGCTCTGAAGCACCCCCAGGTAGGATCAGCCCGCGCGATCGCGAGAAGCCTCACATCGGAGAGAGATCGTCTTCCCATGTGCTTCGGCCGGCACGCTCAGCTGCTCAGACCGGCCGTCAGGACACGCCCACTTGACCTTGAAATCCTTGGCGCAGAATGGAGCCGGGTCGCCGAACACTTGAGACGAGATCGTGAGAGTGCATACTTCCCGTCTGTTGCAGGTCCGGGCGAGCGCACGCGTCAGGTTCCCGAGTCTGACGGTATTGATCCACCCGGCGGGTACCGCCACCCCAGCGCAACTCTGTCCATAGGTCGCCTCGCGAACCGAGATTCCTCCGGAGGCAGGCCGGGCCACTCCGTCCATCACGAAGTAAAAGATGTCGTAGATGTTCTTGGCTGCGATGGTATGCCGACGCGCGAACCGCGGATCGCGATAGGGATCGACGAGCTCGGCTGGGTTCATCTGCCGGTAATAATTCAGATACTCGTCGGGATACGTGTGTCGTGAGGTGATCACATAACCTTCCCCCGCCGCACGAAGCACGGATAGCTGGCCAAACCAGATCGTCGAACCGTCCTCGAGATACTTCTCGGGGACGGCGACGCCGTTCGAGACCATCCAGCCGAAGACCACCGACGCACTGATGGGCTCGCAACAAGTATGGAAGACTTGATCATCGGGTGAGACGTTCGCACGAAGCCATCGATTGAGCTCGGTCTGTAGCTTGGCCTTCTCGACGAGATCATCGACCAAAGGAGCGGTGAAGACCTCACGCTGCCACAGGATCAAGGTCAGACACATCGCGAACAGAGGAACGATCGACCGTCGACTGGCCGCTGTCCGCCTCGCAAGCCAATCGCCCCCGACGGCGATCACGAGGCAGAACCACGGCAGCCACCCCGCGAGGTGCCGCGGCGTGTGCAGCTTCCCAAACTGCGATCCGACCCCGACGACGCAACCGAGAATGGCGCTCCAGTACAGCCAACGATTCGCGGGGCGCCCCAACAAGCCGCAACAGAACAGGACCGCGAGCGGGATCGTGAAGAGCACCCCGGCCTCGCGAGCCAGAAAGTGTCGCGGATCCAGGAACGGCCTCGGATCGACGAGCACCGTGAGGCCCCCTCCTCCGAAGAGATAGTAGGAGAGGACATTCCACGTCCCGCGACCGACGTTGGGTTGAGTGTAGGCGTTTCGTTGTACAAACATCTCGATGGACGCCAGCAAGTAGTTGGCGCCCGCGAACAGCGTCGGGACGCCGACCAGCACACCCATGGGAAAGAAGACGACAACGGTCAGCAACGACGAGTGAAGGTAACGAGCAATCAGACGCCGTCCCGACCGCATCGCAGCAATCACCAGGACGCCGAGCCCGATGACGCCGAGAAGGATCCACAGATTCGCGATCACCCGCGTCGCACGCGGGTAGCCACCGTGATGGATACTGAGAAAGAAGAGATCCGTCAGCCGGCTTCGCTGGATGAGGCCGCCCACGCGCAAGGCGGCCAGACCGCCCCCGAACAGAGCCGCCCCGAGCAGTCCCGCGGCCAGCCATCGGTCGACCAGGTTTCCGCGGCCGGTGAACTGGTCCGGCCTAGCCAGAGTGTAAAAAACAAGGACCGGCAGCGTCGCGAGGGCCAACGGAAAGCGCGCCGCCATTGCCAGGCCGCCGAGAAATCCGGCAGCGGCATACAAACTCCAACGCCTGGTCTCGACGGCGCGGAGCCAGGCCAAGATGGAGGCCGAGACGATGAGCACCCCAACTGGCTCGATGCGCGTGTGATAAATCGTCATCGCCAAAATCGGATGGGACGCAAAAACAGCCGCTCCGAACAGCGCCGCCCATGGACTGGCGAAGCGCCGGGCGATCAAGAACACCAGCCATGTCGCGGCGGCGAACGCGACCAGCGAGACGCACCGCATGACCAGATACAGGAGGTCCAAGTGCTCGAAGGCCAGCGCGGCGAGGGCTCTCGTCTGGCCGGTGACCAGCGAGACGACGAGGAGGATCGAGGCGTCGAGCGCGGTCACGATGGCGATGAATGGCGTGCCGGGGATATCAAAGAAGTGTTGCCGGAAGTCTCCCGACAGAAAGCGGAGAACCTCCTGCGCGTAAGGAAACTCCTCGGTCATCGTGAACCAGGGAAGCGCGATCGTTCGGTAGTTGACCGAGACGATACAGAACAGGACGACGATCGTGAGAGTGATGTAAACGATTATCGTTTCATTTTTCACGTTCCGCCCCAAAGTCCGCGATGGCACCACGAGGATCTCGTCGAGCTTGCGATAGGTCACGCGCATGCGGGCCTGCGTGCCTCAGAGCCAGCAAACCGTGTCGTTCGACATTCAACCTCATAAGGGACCGTACCGGTGAACCACACGAGACGAGGGAGCGGTGCCAGCGATGCGTATGCGAGGGGCATAGGTATTTGCGGGACATGGTTCGGGACAGAGAAACTCTGGAAACCGATCCAACAGCACCCCGACGCCGTCAGTGCCGTACTGGACGACGATCGTCTGGTCGAGCCCTCCTTCCCTGACGAGCGGCGCCGCGGACTTGCCGTCCCATTGCCAACGCCCGTCCGTCACTGTCAGGCTATTGCCCGGAGCAGCGCTTCCATTCGCGAAGAAATAGATGCCCGAGACCGGGGTCTTTGGATAGGCCAAGCGCATCGCCAGATCAAACCAATAAGCGTGCCTGAATGGGTCCCGCTCCTTCGGCACGTTCGTCATCACGATGATTGTGCCGGGGGTGACTTGAGGAACGGCGCGGAGTAGAGCGACGATGCCGCGACGGTGTGATTGCCAGTTTTGCTCGTGTAACCCGCCCCGCTGGACCGCACAGGCCGCGCCGTGGTACACGACGATCGCGGCGAGCGCAAGCGATATCGCGCGAACGGCGCGTCGACGGGCCACTGCGGTCGACAACACGGTCGCCATGCCGGCAAATACCATGGCCGCACCCGGCCCAGACAGGAGCTGCGTCCGCCAGAGGCTACGGGCACTGTTCAGTAGCAGGTATGCCGGAAAGCTGACGACGATCCACGACAGCCCGGCGCAAATCAGGGCCGCCGCGACTCCCGCGCTTTCCTCTGTCGCAGCGGGTTCAAGCTCGTGAGCAGCACGCGCGATGAGCATGCCGCCGCAAGCAAACACTGCCACGGCCAGAAAGGCGAGGAACGCCGCTGCGGATAGTGGCACGGCCACCGGTGCGCTATGACACCAATCCCAGAAAGACAAGCTGGCCGCGACATTGAATCCGAGGTCATTGACGAGGGAGACCGCGGACCAGTCGCTCCGGAGGACCACCTCCTGATAGGAGCGGCCGCTCGGATGCAGATAGTATCTCGCCACCGTCGCCGCCATGTAGACCGTTGGGACGACGTACCAAGCTGCACAGAGAATCGCGCCGGACCTCTGCAACGGCCATCTCATCAAAACGACAGCCACCGGCACGAGCAACATGATGAACAGTCCACTCTCGTAGCTCCAAAGGGACATGTATTGACAGGCAACCACGAAGAGCATGGCAACGGCGGCCGGACGAAGCCGTTTGCGATCGTTCGCGACAACGAAGACATACGAAGCGAGGAGCATCCAAAAGATGAAGCCAAATTGGTTCATCTGGCCGACCCACTGAAGCGCGCCATCGGAGGCGTGGACGAGCGTTAGCGCCCCGACGGTGTAAGCGAGCCAAGTGGCGTGTGGCAGCAGTCGTTTGAGAATGCCGAAGACGAGCAGCCCACGCGCCAGCCAGAGTGCCGCGTAGACGATCTGATACGGGACGAAGCTGCCCGGCGAGACGATTTCGCCAAGCAGGTAAGCAGCGTGATAGAACGTATTCGTATTTGGTCTGAGCGGGTCAGCCGGATAAACGAAACCACCCAACGCGCCCAACGTCTCGCTCATGAAGGGGAACGCTGTCTCATATGGCAAGCCGCTGGTGAAGCCGAACCTACCCCACATGCACAGAATGATGAGAAGGTACACGGATGCGGCGATGATCGCAGGGCGCCAGGTGTTCCACGCCCACGGCGCTCGACGACTGCACCCGGCTCCGAATCGTCCGGCTCTTCTCGGAGCTGGATAACAGCGCAGCCCTCGCGTTCCTGACCGCGCTCCGGCAGGCCTTCCCCTTCCGGCTCCAGATGATCCGGACCGACTGTCACTTGGCATGGTAAATTCACCGCGAGTTGGCAACGAAGTTCCCCCCCGTCGGGCACGAAAGGAGGACACTTAAGCGCGCGTAGCGCGAGGCCTGCGTGGGGGAGGCGAAGGCGATCTTCGGGGCGCCCTCTCGACGGGGGTGATCCGCCGGTTCCGGGCGGGGCGCACCACGTGGCTCGACGAGGCCGAGGCGGCCTTCCGCTGCCCGGTGAAGAACCTATTCCACTGCTTCCACTACTTCTCGTTCCCGCGAGCGCTCTGGAAAACGATCCCCACCGCGATCGTCTTAGAGCGGGCCTTCCGGGAGGTCCGCCGACCGACGCGCCCCATGGGCGTCTTCACGAACGCCGAGTCGGCGGAGCGGATCATGTACGAAATCACCCGGAGCCACAACGCCAACTGGAAGGAACGCCCCCTCCGACAAATTCAACAGAATGGTTGACGTGACCGAGTCCGGACGTGTACAGGTCATGAGCATCTGATAAGCAAATAGTGAGGGAATCTGCTGAGCTAGTCGGAAGCCCAATCGATCGATCATTCTGAGAAAGCGAGAATTTCCGGCGACAAGGTCCGCAATGGGAGGGCCAAATCCAAGTATCTTCTCCACTCTAAAGCCCGCGCCTTGAAGCAACCTCCGAAAAGATCCAACGGTAAATAGCCTCTTGTGGGTGAGATCAAGGATTCCTCTTCTTCCGTAGTTAAATTGTCCTAAGAGCAACATTATCCTCAGTGGAAAATAGGCCACATTTCCGGTGCTCGCGAAAAGTTTTCCCCCTGGTTGCATCACCTGAAAAATCTGCCGTAGAGTGGCCTCTGGAGAACTAAGGTGCTCCAAAATGTCGAGGGCAACAACATTGTCGAAAGTTGCATCGGGTAGCTTGTCGATCCATGATTGATCGAGGTCAGCTACAATCTTTTTCAACGTCTTGGGAATACCTTCAGGAGACCTTGGCATATGCTCATCTCTATCGAGACAAGTCACCCAAACGCCTCGACCTGCGTGATGAAGAGCCGTTGCACTTCCATCGCCGGCGCCAAAGTCCAGCAGCGATGAGCCAGGTGGAAGGTTCCAGGTTCGTACGAAGTAATGGAGAGTCGTAGCAGCAGACTTCGGGACGTATTTGACACGATTTCGCTCCGTGGATATGTCAAATTTGGGGTCATAAAATAAGCCGTACTCCATCAGCCGATATCTCAGGGCCGCCGTAATGCAATTGAACGCGTACTTTAGGCCGTTCACGTAGGAAATTTCATCTCCGTAATAGGTCGGTATGGGCACTTCCCTGATTCGCAGTCCGGCTGCCACCAATTGAATGATGATGTCAGCATCAAAATCGAAGCCCAAGCTATTCTGGTGAAAAGGAACTTTTCGGAGTGCCTCTGTTTTGTATGACCGGTAGCCGCAATGCATCTCCGACATCTTGGTGCCCAACATCAAGTTTTGCAGTCGGGTCAACACGCGATTTCCGAGCCACTTGTATACAGGCATGCCACCACGAAGCGCTCCGATGGGACGTAGAAATCGACTCCCATAGACGGCGTCAGCGCCTTCGGGATCAGAATACGGAGCTAGTATTCTCGGGAGACATTCAGGAGCATACTGACCGTCTCCATGCAGCAGAACAACAATGTCAAAGTTTCTTTGGATTGCGTAAAGGTATCCCAGGCGCTGGTTACCTCCATATCCTTGATTGTAGGGGGTCTTGAAGATACGCAGCGGAGCAAACTGCGGAGGCCATGTCACCTTTTGAGCTGTATCAATGGTTGCATCTTGGGAACTATCATCAATGAGGTAGATTTCGACCACCCGTTCCGCCACCCAAGATGGTATCCGCTCCAGAACTTGTACAATAAATTGTTCAGCGTTGTACGCAACGATAAAGATGGCTACCCGATATCTCTCTAGGGTTAGTTTGGCAAGCTGATCCATCTCAGAAAGTCTGCCTTCATATGGTTACTGATTGTTTTGCTTAACATTCCAGGCAAGAAGGAGGCCGTCCGGAGCTTCTCGGGCTCGGCCCTGACCTTCTTCATCGCGGTGGGGTACTCTGCTGATATTCGGAGCAATACGCACCCGGATAGTCGATGACTTCATCGAGGCCCGTTTCTTCTCTCAACTCTCGCCTTTGGCTAATTTGTGACATTGCCCAGAGGGTGTCCAACAGCTCGTTGGGTGAAAGATAGCCTGTTGCGGTTCCGGACACTTCAATCTAAGGGATCTCTTTCCCAGCCGCACGCATTCACTCTTTGCCGTAGTTCAAATCTATATCCCCAGCATCGCAGCGCAATGTCTCTGCAATCTGACTCCGCAAACGCATGGCAGTCGCTTTCGTAGAGGCCCAACAGCCGATCGGACTGGCAAGAAGATATAACACATTCGGGGGAAATCCGTGTTGCTTCAAAGCGAGAAGACAGGGAGAGGCCAGTTCCTCCAAGAAAATCGGCATGCTGAATTGCCTGCGAAATACCTTCCCGCCGTCCCAGAAGTCTCGCGGAAAGCCCGAAGGGTCAAACTCGAGAGTCACCTTGTCATCCTGCCCGGCTTGAAGCAAGGCAAGTAACTGAAAGAAATCCAGAGGCCCACCATCCGTGGTCAAGAATGTCATGTTGAACCACGCATCCTGGACAGACAGCAGGCTGGTTCCATCGAAGTTGATTCTTACCAAGGTCACACAGTGGCTGGCGACGGAGGAGCGGATTCCGCCGTTGTAAATCAACGCCTCAAATCCGAAGGAGTGATAAAGCTTGGCCAAGGCATAGGCGGTTCCACCGCACCTGACCCCGCAGAGACGCTTGCTGAATGCATCAAAGAGAGCGGGGGCATCGAGGGTGTAGAATGGGAAACCCGCCTTATTATCAAGTGCATCTTCTTTAGACACGGAGCCGGGAATGGCCCTGGGAGCCCAGTCCCGTAAGAGGCATACCTTCTCGAAATCTGGCAGTCTGTTGTCCGCGAGTTCCGGGATCTTCCTGCGTATCTCGTCCACGAGGCGTTGTTCGGCTACATTTGTATCTGTACCTGACAAGTGTTGGAGCACCTCGCCCTTCCTATCGCTCAGTAAGTCTTCTCTCGAGAGTCGCGCGGACTGCCTCCGGGTCGTGGGTGGAGGCGTACCAGTCGAATGTGCGCCGTAGGCCGTCCTTGAATGCCACCTTTGGCTCCCACCCAAGCAGCCGCTTTGCGAGGTCGTTTGCCGCGACACGGTTAAGCGGCCCGGTTGGCATATCAGGAAGGAGCTTGATCTTTGGGCTGTGGTTGGCGAGGTGGAGAACTTCACGCGCGGCATCAATAACTCGAGTGCGCTCTATAGTGCCGAGGTTAACTGCCGTCCCATCTTCGATCTTCTCTGCGGCCAGAATCGTTCCGTCCACGATGTCACTGACGTGCGTCCAGTTGCGGATCTGCTCACCAGTTCCCCACACCTCGAAGGGGTCCTGCCGGATGAACGCGCGCGCGATCATCGCAATCACGGCATGGTTCTCGTGACCACGATTTCCATAAACAGTAAAATATCGACAAGAGGCTGCACGGATATCCCATTCCTTAGCGTAGGCACGGAGCGTCATCTCTCCCATAAGCTTCGCCCAGCCGTACATGTTGTCGGCATCGTAGGGCGGGCCGACCATCTCCTCAGTGAGATAGAGGATCTCGTTGGGGTCTATCTGCTTGAAGTTCGGATAGACGCAGCCGGAGGACGCGTATACGATCTTGTCAACTCTCGCGCCGCGGCATGCCAGGAAGACAGCTCCGTCGAGCACCAGATTCGTTGCGCACGGCGCTTGGTGGAGGTCCACGTACCCCCGGCCGCCGTGGTCCGCGGCCAGGTGGAAGACCACGCTCGCCCCCTCGACAGCGCGCTCTGCCACACCAGGGTCCCGTAAGTCCACCCTCATGAACTCGACGGCCTTATGATCGATGTGGTTCTGGATGTTCTCGAGGCGACCGCTGGACAGGTCGTCTACGACCCGTACCCGCGCCCCACGCTCCACGAGCGCGTCGACGAGATGGGAGCCGATGAACGAGGCCCCGCCGGTCACCAGAACGTGTCGACCCGCCCAGTTCACTCCGGGTCTCCTTGACGGGCAGCTTCGCTGCGCTCACGAGCGACTGGGAGCCTTCCAGTTCCCAGGCCTATGTACCGTGCTTGAGACCCGAACATTTCAGCGTTGAGGATGCGCCAGCAATCCAGTATGACCGTCGGTCTCATCCCATCGGTTGTCATTTTTGCCTGAAGGCTCCGGAACTCGGGGCAGGGTGTCATAATTGCGATCAAACCCGCACCTCGACAACACTCCTCGACGGAGGCGGCGTAGTGGCCCTCGCCCTGTAAAGCCGCACGTCCGTTCTCGAGCCCGAGAGGATCATACATGCGGACCTGAATGCCACGCGCCAGGAGCCCTCGTGCGAGCGCAATCCCTGGCGAGTCGATCACGACATCGGTATCAGGCTTATATGCAAGTCCCAGGATCGCGACAGGCGAATCATCCGACGGCTTCGCTTCCATCACAAGGTCGATGATCCGCGCTAGCTGCAGTTGATTCGTCGCATCGGTGGCTTCGCTGAGCAGGGGTTTCACCCCGAGATCTTCTGCAAACCTCTGAAGCGCAAGATTGTCCCGTGGAAAGCAAGGGCCACCGTACGCGAGCCCGCCCCTGAGATAGGCGCTGCCCACCCGCGAGTCCAGTCCGAGCGCCCCGGTCACGACGTCCACGTCGCCGCCCTCAAGCCGCTCACAGATCTCTGCCAGCATATTCGCAAAGCTGATCTTTGTGGTCACAAAGGTATTCAAGGCGAGCTTCGTCAACTCAGCATTCACAAATGACATGCGTCGCACAGGAGGCGTGCCAGCGCAGAGTCGCTCATACACACTCACAAGCAGGTTGCCTGCGTGCGGATCCGATTCGCCTATAAGGATGAGGTCCGGATTCAACATGTCGCGGATTGCGCTCCCGAGCGCAATGAACTCGGGATTATAGCAGAGGCCGAAGTCAGGCCCGCACCGTTTGCCAGAGACTTCCTCCAGGCGTTGTTTCACAGGGCCCCCGGTCGAGCCGGGCATCACTGTGCTGGTGATGACCACAAGGTGATAGGGCTTGTCACGAAGCACGTTCCCGATCTCGTCACACGCGTCAAGGATAAGGTGAAGGCTGAATTGCCCGTCTGCCTCGCTAGGCGTCGGCACCACCACGAATGTGATCTCAGTGGCTCTGACTGCCGCGCCGATGTCGGTGGTGGCACTGAGCCGTGCCCGAGAGCTGGCAATAAGATCGGCGAGTCCTGGCTCCTGAACGGGTGGACCTGCTTGATTGACGCAGGCAACCACGTGCGGGAGGACGTCGGCACCAATTACGGCAAAACCGCGGCCTGCAAGGCAGGCCGCGAGCGGTGCGCCAAGCTTGCCGAGTCCGATCACCGAGATGAATCTGAGAATGCTGTCTGATTGCATCAGCTTTCCGTCGCCTTTTCAGCCCGTGTGAGTCGGGGTGGACCGCAGGTCAACACGCCCTCGCGACCTGCCGCCGTGAAAGTTCGTGACCCCTCGCATCCCGCAACAGTCCAATTCGGGAGACCAGGTCAGGCGTCGGCTCACGCTGGGGTCCGGGTGATCGTGGCACTCGGCCTAGCCACAATGAGTAAGTGCCAACCCAGCACACGTTCGAGGGTTCGAAAGACATGTTGCGGCAGCCATCGAAAGTACCAGACCCGCTGGTACTCGTATTTCACGTACTTGTCTATTCGGTAGGGAAAGATATGGTCTTTGCGGATTTCCACGACGTCGAAATCTCTTAACAGCGCCTTAGCACCAAGCTTAGAGTAGACGTACGTAACGGGGCAGCCGACTTGGGCCTCCGAATACCTGGCGATAAGCGCCCGCGCGCGCCAGAACGCTCCCTTCCCGTAAGTGAGCACAATCCACGGCATCTTCCAGGACCATTTCGCGTAGAGCATGATCCGGAGTTCGGTGTGTGGACCGCAATAGTGTCGCAGATTCTCGATGACCCGCTCTGGGTGGGGCGTGTGATGGATCACCCCGAATGCATAGATAAGGTCATACGGTTCTGCCGGTACTATCTTGGTCAGCTCCTCTGCGTTCGCGCAGTAGAATCGCGCCTTCAGTCCGTAGACCTCAAAGCGCCGCTGGCAGATGGCCAGGCTTTCCTCAGACAGGTCTATGGCGGTCAGGTCTGCCCCCGCCCTCGCGAAGTTCACGGAATCCGTGCCGATGCCGCAGCCGATTTCAAGAACGCGTTTGCCCTTCCATCGTTCGAACTGCGCAAACAATGGGATATGCGGTTCCACAAAGTATTTTCGAGCTTCGACCTGGTCGAAGTAGTCTTTCGTCCCGACCTCGACAGGGGAGTGTCTGATATTGCATGGCCACCGGTTCCAATACGCTCTGACCGCGGCCAGAAGGTGATCACCCCGGTTGTGCTCCTCCCCGACGGGGACACCGACAACCGGAGAACCCGTCGCCAGCCTCGTCCGGGGCGAGGCAGTCGCGCTCATGCTCGCGCCCCCATCGTACATGATGTTCCGTGAACTCGCCCCCTTGAGATACGTGTCTCCTCAAGGATGCAATTAGCCAGACCCCATTCTGGGCCGCTGAGACGGAGCCGGGTGCCACTCAGAAGTTGGTGCGCTAGTCTGGCCAGGAGACCCTGGCTCACGAATGGTATCCCAAGCGTCCGCAGCCGCTCGTAGAGATCCCCTTGGTGATCTGATGTCCAGCCAGCGTCGTGCTCCATGTGATAATGCATCATGTTAGGCGGAAGTCGGACTTCTCGGATGCCGTGGACGTGCGCATTATACATTGTGAGGCTATCGAGATGAAGCGAATACATTTCGAGTTCTGGGTTGCCCCCGATATCGTGCCATGCGTCCCTGGCCATAAGCGTGAAATCACCGGAGGCGAGCACGTGTAGATCGGGCAGCGGAATAAAAGGCCAGAGCATCTTTGTGAACATGCGGGTGAGGCTCAAGTCGCCTCGGGTTGGGTGTCCCGGGACAGGACCATCCGGGAATAACACGTGGCGGCGTCCCCGTGCTGTGCGATTGCCACGGTCTCCGGCGAACGGTGTACCCCAACGCTCACGAGTCATCCTCTGCAAAGGGAGCCGGGATATGATCCCGCCGAATCTCGACCGTCTCAATTTTCTCCTGAGCGAAAAGGCGAGGTCTAGGCGGGCATTCTGCGAGCCAACGTGCCTGAGGAACTCTTCTTCCGTAAGCGTTGCGTCCTCCACCGTATGCGGCTTGCCATCTGCGGGCGCGAACTGAATTCCGTCGGGCCGGTTCGCGCGTAGGACGTGTGTTCGCGAATAGGCCAACTGGGCGTCGATGGTCCCCTCTACCGGTATGCCACGGTCAGCGTCGATTCGATCGGAGCGGTACACGTGCCGTCGCATCAGACTCCTTTGCTCCAGGAAGGCCATCAACGGGTCGGAGAACAGAATGTCAACATTGGTAGTCAGGATGAACTTTCCTTGTGCCCGACGGATACCAACATTCTTGGCGATCATCTGGAACAAGGGGAGCTGGTCGCTGTAAGTGAACCGGCGGTGGATCGCTGGCGGGACGGTGATGATGCGTACCGGGCACCAGCCTTGGTCATCTGGCCAGGCCAAGGCGTCAACCAAGCGCGGGCGATCTGGCGGGGGGTTCCACTCGACGAGAACCAGTTCGGACGGAACCCCGTGCCGAACAACCTGGGACGTAAGAGCACTCACGAAGACCTGCATTCGGGTCAGCAAGTCTCCGCCGTGGTCGTCGTTCCTGGAGGTGGCAACCACACTTAAATAGGGGGGGGCCAGGAACTCGTGGAGCCTTTTCACACCGTCATTCATCTTCCTTTTCTCCAAGGAAGCCCTGATAACGGTCCATCCTTCAAGAGATCCGCAAGGCCGGCGTGATGCTGGTCTTCTCGTAGCCACGACTGCGCTGGAGGAAGCCCAGGGTCTTCGGCTGGCTGTGGGAACCAGCGCAATACCCTCCTCAATGAAACACGAATGCGGTCACCGGACCATCCTTGACATGATCAGCAGAAAATAGAACATCACCGCGAGAAGAACGACATATGGCAGTTTCCCTAAAGCAGGGGTGGCGACACGGATAAGCCGCATGATCTGTGCTACATGCGGAAGCTCACTGGCCAACCCTCTCCCTAGCGCTAATGTCCTCGACAGGCTCGGCTTCGCTCGATACAGGACCCTCTCGTCCCAATTCTTCAGGTAGCGGCGAAGACCTGCCGCAAGTAGGCGGCCTGTTACGCCGAAGTGCGCCAGCGCTTCCGCGAAGTACTTCACAGCGGTGCAAGAATCGCCCATTCGCCGGGCCTCCGTGCTTGCCCAGAGGAGCAGACCTGTTTGAGCCCTTTTCCGCAGTGCCTTCACCCGCTCGGGCACGGCAGGATCGCAGAAAACCCGCTCCATAACGAGCGACTTCGCGCGAACGAACCGATCCACGGTTCGCGGACTGCGGCCGTCCGTTGGCTGGACGTGATAGCGATACTTTGTGACGAAACCTCGAACGTGCCTCATCGCGAATCTCAGCCCGAGGCGTACGAACATCTCATAGTCCGGACATGTGTCCAGGGTCGAATCGGTTCCCAGTCCTACCTGTTCGAGCGCAGACCGACGGATGAACGCCGCCTGTGCAGGCAGTACCTTCTCGACACACAGCACGCTGGGAAAGTCATACTCGGGCGCGATAAATTCGCCAGTGACGTTGCCCACCTCGTCCATCAGGTACAAGTCCCCATAGATGACCGCCTCTGACGGACACCTGGCCATCACGACGGCCGCCCAGCTCGCGGCATCCGGCATGAGCATGTCGTCGGCGTTGAGGATCAGCAGGATGTTCCCACGGCTTCGCTTCAGGGCCTTGTCGAGCGCGTCCGCCTGCCCGCGATCAGGCTCGGACACCCAGTCGATTTGTCCCGTGTAGCGCTCCAGGATCGCGACCGTCCCATCCACCGACGCGCCGTCTTGGATGATATGCTCCACCCGTGCATGGCTTTGAGCCAAGACGCTTTCGATACACTGCTCGATGAAGCCGGCGGCGTTCTGGCAGGGCGTAATGATCGAGACGAGGGGCAGCTCAGGGCTGACGGCAGCTTCGCGAGAAGCATTCTCATGGTCCTCTGCAGAAGCACCGCAATGGGATATCGTCCGCTGGTTCGTCACACCACACTCGACGTCAGGCTGCGAGGTCGGTTGACGCAGTTGGATATCGCCTTGATCGTAGATGCTCCCTAACTCTCGATCGGGCACAGGGTGTTCCAGTCGCGACCAGCTTGGCAGTGCACCCTTTGAAGTTCTGGTGCACACGCTGAGCTGATATCCATCACGACCAAGTTCTGAAGAAGCATTTCCGCAAGATACGATCCTTCCTGGCCAGTGTTGCCGGTGACGAGCGCTCGCTTCATCGTTTTGTCCGGAGCCTTGGATTCCAGGTCAGGACGCGGTTTATGAAAAGCGGAGGCTTCATTCGCATCCAGTGATGTACGCGTTCTGGCAGGAACCGTTGCGCCGGATACAGCATCCGCCGGACCAGAGGCCAGGAGAGGCCTTTGAATCGATAATAAGCGTAGGAAAGCCGCCAGTGTGGCGAGATGTACCCGAAGGATCGTTCCGCGACAGCGTAAATTTCCGCGTATAACTGTTGGCGGCACGACCATGTCTTGGTTTGAGGATACTGCCGACTATTTGCCATGTACCGTGGGATCCGTTCGATCCGAAAGCGCTGACCTAGTCGAATCCAGAGATCGTAGTCCATGCAATACTCAAGGGTGGTGTCGAGGCCGCCCACTGTGTTGAAAGCCGCGCGACGAACGAAGGCGGCTGGCTGGCAAATGGTGCACGCCTCGGCCAGGCGATTCAGGTCGAAATCCTCAGTGGGATAGATGCCGATGACGCTATTGCGATCGTCGATGTAGTAAGCATCACCATACACAGCCGCGGTGTCAGGACTAGTGGACAGATGGTCGACTGCGGCTTTCACGGCGCCAGGCAAATAGGTATCATCGGAATTCAACCATCCAAAAATCTCGCCTTTGGCCAGGTGAAAACCTGCGTTTACCGCATCTGCTTGACCCAAATCGGGTTTTGAAGTCCAGACCAGGCGATGGTCGTAACTGCGCAAGATAGTGAGTGTGTCGTCAGTGGAACCGCCATCCATGACGATGTATTCAATCTTTGGGTAATCCTGTGAGAGAACGCTTTCAATGGCGTCTCGGATGAACCGCCCCTGGTTGAGGGATGGGGTAACGATGGACACGAGCGGCAAGTCATCCATAGCAAGCACTCATGGGTGATGGTCTGGTAAATGTCCTGCTAGGCGTGGCTTGGTCGGAAACCTTCAGGGTCCCGTGCGGAACGCCGGGAACACGGGGTGAGGGCGAAGAGAATTCGCGTATTAACGTCGGTAGCATCGGAAAAACTCCTCACTTGGCGGGCCTGGCCACAAGCGCGACACAAATACTATATTTGCCACCTCCCTGCGCGTCAATAGATTACTGGGGCGCTGAGTACAGTTATCATACCCGGGTAACACCCCCGCCTGTGGTAGAAGAGGAGTCGCAATGCAGCCCTCTCCCCGAACCAGGAAGGAGGTTACCGGTGCCACACCGGGTTGCCTCCCGGCAGAGCCGCTCCACCGAATGGCCGAGAACGATCTCCAACGCTGGCCACAGAGGGAGGCCTGCAAGGCCTTTTCGGCGACCTGCTGGGCAAGGAAGCATGCCAGGTAGTACGCGCCGCGCTGAGCTAGGTGCTCCGCCCAGCCCAGGTCCTGCGCGCGCCCCGCCTGTACCTTCTTGGAGAACAAAGTATCAAATTTCACGGTGGCAGACAAGGTCTGAATCCGAGGGCACAGGGAGAAGCGGACTTATTTGTGTTGGGCAGGAAAACAGACGGACCACTATGAAGTTGGCGTCAACGAATGAACTTGAAGAAAATGGTAAGGAGGTTTGCGTGTCGGTTGAAAGGACGTGAATAGGTGGCGCGCTCCTCTGAACTGGAAAGGACGACTTCGACTTGGCTCACCTCGGACCCGCCGAGGTTAGTGGGCGCAGCCTCAGCCGCCTGCCCCACAGCCTCCTCACCCGGCGCCGGAACTCACGAAGCCCCGCTCGCCCTTGAAGCTGAAAGCGGAGAACTGCTTCTCGACGGACGCGCCAGGGCAGCTCGGACATTCTATTGAAGCATCGCGCTCCAAGACGAGTTTTTCAAATATCCGACCGCAACTCGAACACAGATACTCGAAGATCGGCATCCGGAAACCCCGTCCTTGAGGTTATTCTCCACCGCGTTGGACGTAGCTTTTCACAAACTCCTCGGCATTCTCCTCGAGGACCTCGTCGATCTCATCCATCAGTTTGTCGAGATCCTCCTTCAATTTCTTTCCTTTTTTTGCCACCTCGGGACTGGGCTGGCCACCCTCTGGCGGAGCACCACCAGGGTCCCGTTTCTGCTTCCGTTCTTGTTCCGCCATCCTTGTTCCCTCCTTCCTGCCTACCGGGTCGCCTGCCAGACGAGGTGGCGCGCCTCGGGGATCAGGAGCTTTGTCAGGGCGAGACGCACGGCGTGTTCTGATCCCGGCAAGCACACGATGACCTTCCCCTTCGCCGTCCCACACAGCGCGCGGCTCATCAGGGCGGCGCTCCCGATCTCCTGGAAGCCCAGGCTTCGGAACAGCTCGCCGAAACCCGGGAGCACCTTGTCCAACAGGGGGCTGATGGCCTCAATCGTTTGATCCTTTTTGCTGAGCCCGGTCCCCCCCGTCGTCACGATCAGATCGACTTCCTCCTCGCACAGCTTCTTGATGACCTCCCTCAGGCCTTTGGGATCGTTCTTCAGGATCATAGACGCCACCTGGGAGTGACCGGCCTCGTTCAAGAGCGCCTCAATGAGCCGGCCCGAGTGATCATCCTGCGGTTTGCGACTGTCGGTAATGCTCAGCCTGGCGTATCGGATCGGGCCTACCTTCTTCGCCTCTTCTTGATGATCGTGGACACCCATGGCTTCTCCGTTATCTCCTGAGAATCTCCTGCTCGATCCGTAATACCGTGGAATAATCGATCCCGGTCAATGCCGACAGTCGCAACAGGTCGCGTTCGGTGATCTTATTCCCTTGCTCCTGAATAGAGATCAGTTCCTTCCGGATCCGCTCGACGACATCCTCGCTCTCAACTGGCATGATGAGTCTCACTCCCTTCGCCGGACCCGACCCTCCGTGTCTTCACGCGCGCCTCTTTGCGCCCTTCAGGAGGCCGGCCCGGCCCTCGCATAAGCAGTGCGACGCATGATAGGTGACATCCCGAACAGTCAACGCGTCTGAATGATTGGAGCCGCGAGAGTCTCGACCCTGACTCGCTCGGCCAGTGTCTCGGCCAGCTTGCGGTAGATCTCCGCCGTCGGCGATTCCGGCGCCATCGTCAGGATGGGCTGCCCCAGGTCGCCGCCAACGCGAAGGTCCTGGTCAAGTGGTATCTCGCCGAGGAACGGCACGCCCAGTCGCTCGCTGGCTCTCCTGCCCCCGCCGCGACTGAAGATCTCGGTCGATTCATGACAGTGGGGGCAGATGAAGTAGCTCATGTTCTCGACGATGCCCAACACCTTGACCTTCAACTGGCGAAACATGCCGAGCGCTTTAGAGGCGATCTGCATTGCCACATCCTGCGGCGTCATGACGATCACGACGCCAGTCAGCGGAATGGTTTGAGCCAGCGTGAGCTGGGCATCGCCCGTGCCGGGCGGCAGGTCTATCAAGAGGTAGTCCAGGGTACCCCACTCCACCTCACGCAGGAACTGCTGGATGGCGCCTGCCACCATCGGTCCGCGCCAGATGACCGGCGAGTTGTCCGGCAGCAGGAAGCCGAGTGACATCAGTTTGATGCCGAATCCCTCCAGCGGCGCGATCTTCTGTCCATCGCCATGGGGCGACCCATGGACTCCCATCATGATGGGAATACTTGGCCCGTAAATGTCGGCGTCTA